>NZ_JBEXGU010000008.1:0-110526 GCF_040607515.1 Streptosporangium sp. NPDC005286
CGGTGACGGATGTCACCGCGCGGGGCCTTCGTGCGCCCACAAGGTCGCGTATTCTTGCGTGGCTCGATCGCCCACGTTCCCAGAGATGCTGACAACGAGGAGAAGAACCCCGTGCGCATCGCCGTCACCGGCTCAATCGCGACAGATCACCTGATGACCTTCCCGGGCCGCTTCGGCGACCAGCTCATCGCCGATCAGCTCCACCGGATTTCCCTGTCGTTTCTCGTGGACGACCTGCAGATCCGCCGCGGCGGCTGCGCGGCCAACATCGCCTTCGGCATGGGTTGCCTGGGTCTTCGGCCCGTCCTGGTCGGCGCGGTCGGCGCGGACTTCGCCGACTACCGCTCCTGGCTGGAGCGCCACGGCGTCGACTGCGACTCCGTCCACGTCTCGGAGCTGCACCACACCGCCCGCTTCCTGTGCACGACCGACGACGACCACAACCAGATCGCGTCGTTCTACACCGGTGCGATGGCCGAGGCCCGTCTCATCGAGCTGGGCCCGATCAGCCAGCGGCTCGGTGGCCTGGACCTGGTGCTGATCAGCCCCAACGACCCCGAGGCGATGCTCAGGCACACCGCCGAGGCGCGCCAGCGCGCGATCCCGTTCGCCGCCGACCCCTCCCAGCAGCTCGCGCGGATGCCCGGCGAGGAGATCCGCGAACTGGTCGACGGCGCCGCCTATCTGTTCGGCAACGACTACGAGAAGGGCATGATCGAGCAGAAGACCGGCTGGGCCGACGAGGAGATCCTCGACCGGGTCGGCGTCCGGGTCACCACGCTCGGCCCCAAGGGCGTCGTCATCGACCGCAAGGACGAGCCGCCGCTGCACGTCCCCCCGGCGCCCGAGCTCGGCAAGGCGGACCCCACAGGCGTGGGAGACGCCTTCAGGTCCGGTTTCCTGGCGGCGCTGGCCTGGGGCCTGTCCCTGGAGCGCTGCGGCCAGGTCGGCAACCTCACCGCCACCCACGTGCTGGAGCGCGTCGGCGGCCAGGAGTACGAACTCGGCCAGCGGATCTTCCTGGAGCGCTTCGCCGACGCCTACGGCACCGACGCCGCGGCCGAGGTGGCCGGCTTCGTGAAGTGCCACCACGCCTGAGCCGCCGCTCGGACAGCGGCCGGCCGGCGCCGGGCACCGCCGGGATCACCGGCGGCCCGGACCACCGCTGGACCGGCGGCTGAGCCACGCCCGGCTGAGATCACCCGACATCGGGCACTCAGCCGGGCGGGATGCCGTCCCGGAAGGTGTCAGGCGCTCGCGTAGACGCGGTGCACGAACTCGGCGAGCTTGTCGTCGGGCAGGTGCTTGGCCAGGTCGGCCTCGCTGATCATGCCGATGATGCGGCCGTCCTCGATCACCGGCAGCCGCCGTATCTGGTTCTGTTCCATCTTGGCCAGCGTCTCGTCGACGCTGGCGTCCGACGACACCCAGACCAGGCCGGTCGCCAGCTCACCGGCGGTGACCTTGGACGGGTCCATGCCATGGGCCACGCACTTGACCACGATGTCGCGGTCGGTGATGATCCCCTTCAGCCGGTCGTCGCTGCCGCAGATGGGTAGCGCGCCCACGTTCATGTCGCGCATCATCTGTGCGGCCCGGTCGAGCGTCTCGTGTGCCTCCACGCACCGGACCCCGGCATTCATCAGACTCCTGGCGGTCTCGCCGCTCATATTGTCCCCCCGAACCGTTTGATGGATTTTCGGGGAGGGTCATACCCAGTTTCAGGACAAGTCAGTAGTTGCGGCGCACGTGGATGGACCAGCCGCGCTCGGGGAGCTCGTAGCTGGCCACGTGGTGGTGCGACTTCAGCCGACACCAGGCCGGGATGTCGGTGAAGGCGGCGGGATCGTCGGCCAGGACCGCGACGATCGCGTTGAGCGGCACGTGGTTGATCTGCTCGGCCAGCATGATGATGGGAATCGGGCACTTCTTGCCCAGCGCGTCGATGGTCAGTGCCGGGCTCTGGGCCGATCCCGCCGGGTTGGCCTGGCTGGACGTCATGGAGTCTTCACTTCCCAAATGTTGATCACAGTTTAACCCCCGCCTCCTCGCGGATCCTGCGTACCGTGCCGGGCAGGACGGCGAGGAAACGGTCGACATCCGCCGCCGAGGTGCCCCTGGGCAGCGACACCCGCACGTTCCCGTGGGTGAGCACGCCCATGGCCTCCAGAACATGTGATGGACGAAGCGTACTCGCCGTGCAGGAACTGCCGGACGATACCGAGAATCCGGCCTTGTCGAGTTCGGTGAGCAGTGCCTCACCTTCCACGTAAAGACACGAAAAGGTGACGATGTGCGGCGCCCGCACGACCGGATCACCGATGACCTCGACATCGGGGACCAGCCGGGGCACCTCGCTCCTGACGCGGTCCACGAGCGCGGAGAGCCTGGCCGACTCCACGGCCGACTCGGCCACCGTGGCACGCAGCGCGGCGGCCGCCGCGACGATCGCCGGCACGTTCTCGAAACCGGGCACCCGGCGGCGCTCGCGGTCGTCCTCGGGCAGCGGGCTGCGCCACCGGGTGCCCTTGCGGACCACCAGCACGCCGACCCCCGCCGGGCCGCCCCACTTGTGCGCGCTCGCGGCCAGCACCGACCAGCCGCCGGGCAGCGGCATCCGGCCCGCGGTCTGGGCGGCGTCCACCAGCAGCGGCACCCCCGCCTCGGCGCACGCCGCCGCCACCTCGGCGACCGGCTGGACGGTCCCGACCTCGTGGTTGGCGCTCTGCAGACAGGCCAGGGCGGTGCCCTCGGCGAGCACCGCCTCGCGGAAGGCGCCGATCTCGACGGCGCCGGTGATCCCGACGCCGACCGTCTCGACCGAGCCGCCGTCGCGCTCGTGGATGCCGGCCGCGTGCAGCACGCTGGAGTGCTCCACGGCCGAGGTCACCAGGCGGCGGCCGCTCCTGCGGCGCCCGTGCAGGGTGCCGAGCACGCCCAGGTGCACCGCCTGGGTGCCCGACGAGGTGAACGAGACCTCGTCGGCTCTGGCGCCCAGGGCCTCGGCGACCTCGGTCCTCGCCTGTTCCAGTAACATCCTTGCCCGGCGAGCGGAACCGTACAGCCTCGCGGGGTCGGCCCAGCCGACGTCGAGGGCCGCGATGAGAGCCTCCCGAGCCTGGGGGTGCAGCGGCTCAGTGGAGGCCGCGTCGAAGTACGCCACGCTCCAATCGTCGCACCACGCGCGGTGCGGGCGGGGGCTGCGCGGGGGGGCGACGGTTGTCCGCGCTAATGTGTCCCCCAGCGTGAAGCTGTGAACTACAAATCTTGAACGTGAACAAACGACCGCCCAGGAGCGACTCCTGGGCTTCATCTGTGGGGTAGGCGATCCGTGAGTCCGACCCGCCGTTCCGCACGGCGTCCGTTGGCCCGCCGCCGGGTGCCACGCGCTGCCGCTCTGGCGCTGCTGCTGGTTTCCCTGACGGCGTGCAGTGCCGAAGAATGGTCCCGAGGCGGCCTGCCCGAGGGCGTCACCAAGCAGTCCGAATCCGTCCAGAGCCTGTGGAACGGATCGTGGATCGCCGCCCTCGCCACCGGTGTGGTCGTGTGGGGTCTGATCCTCTGGTCCGTCGCCTTCCACCGTAAGAAGAAGAACTCCAAGGAGGAACTGCCGCCTCAGGTGCGGTACAACCTGCCGATCGAGATCCTTTACACGGTGGTGCCGATCATCATGGTCGGCGTGTTCTTCTTCTTCACCGCGCGGGACCAGAACTACATCAACACCCTGTCCGGCAAGCCCGACGTGACGGTCAAGGTCGAGGGCTTCCAGTGGAGCTGGCGCTTCACGACGGAGTACAACGGCAAGACCGTCCAGGTCGTGGGCCTGCCCGCGGCGGACTACACCAAGGGCCCCGAGCTGGTGCTGCCGGTCGAGAAGAACGTCGAGTTCGACCTCCACTCGCCGGACGTCATCCACTCCTTCTGGGTCCCGGCGTTCCACTTCAAGCGCGACGTGATCCCGGGTGTGAACAACAAGTTCGAGGTGCAGACGCTGAACAAGGCAGGCGTCTACGCCGGCCGCTGCGCCGAGCTCTGCGGTGTGGACCACAGCCGGATGCTCTTCTCGGTGAAGCTCGTGCCCCAGGCCGAGTTCGACCAGTACATCGCTAGCCAGGCGGGTGCCCAGTGACCGCACTTAACGAGCCTCTCGCCCTCTCCCCGGCGCCGACCCGCAAGGGCTCGGTCGTCGTCAAGTGGGCGACGTCCACCGATCACAAGATCATCGGACATCTCTACCTGATCACCTCGTTCGTCTTCTTCCTGATCGGCGGCGTCATGGCGCTGATCATGCGGGCGGAGCTGGCCCAGCCGGGTCTCCAGCTGACCACGAACGAGCAGTTCAACCAGCTGTTCACCATGCACGGCACCGTCATGCTGCTGATGTTCGCGACCCCGCTGTTCGCCGGGTTCGCCAACGAGCTGATGCCGCTGCAGATCGGCGCGCCCGACGTCGCCTTCCCGCGGCTGAACATGGTCAGCTACTGGCTCTTCACCTTCGGCAGCACCATCGCCCTGTCGGGCTTCCTCACCCCGGGCGGCGCGGCCAGCTTCGGCTGGTTCGCCTACACCCCGCTGTCGAACGCGATCAGTTCCCCGGGCATCGGCGGCGACCTGTGGATCGTCGGCCTGACCATCAGCGGTCTGGGCACGATCCTCGGCTCTGTGAACTTCATCACCACGATCGTGTGCATGCGCGCGCCCGGCATGACCATGTTCCGCCTGCCGATGTTCACCTGGAACGTGCTGCTCACCTCGATCCTGGTGCTGATGGCCTTCCCGGTGCTGGCCGCCGCGCTGCTGGCGCTGGAGTCCGACCGCAAGCTCGGCACGCACATCTTCGACCCCGCCACCGGCGGGGCGCTGCTCTGGCAGCACCTGTTCTGGTTCTTCGGCCATCCCGAGGTCTACATCATCGCGCTGCCGTTCTTCGGCATCGTGACCGAGATCCTGCCCGTCTTCAGCCGCAAGCCGCTGTTCGGCTACATCGGCCTGGTGGGCGCGACCATCGCCATCGCGGGTCTGTCGATCACGGTGTGGGCGCACCACATGTTCGCCACCGGCCAGGTGCTGCTGCCGTTCTTCTCCTTCATGACGTTCCTCATCGCGGTGCCCACCGGGGTGAAGTTCTTCAACTGGATCGGCACCATGTGGCGCGGCCACCTGTCGTTCGAGTCGCCGATGCTGTTCTCGATCGGCTTCCTGGTGACCTTCCTGTTCGGCGGTCTGACCGGTGTCATCCTGGCCTCCCCGCCGCTGGACTTCCAGGTGTCCGACTCCTACTTCGTGGTGGCGCACTTCCACTACGTGGTGTTCGGCACCGTGGTGTTCGCGATGTTCGCCGGCTTCTACTTCTGGTGGCCCAAGTTCACCGGCAAGATGCTGAACGACAGGCTGGGCAAGATCCACTTCTGGACGCTGTTCGTCGGCTTCCACGCGACCTTCCTGGTCCAGCACTGGCTGGGCGCGCAGGGCTTCCCGCGCCGCTACGCCGACTACAGCCCGATCGACGGGTTCACCGACCTCAACATGGTCTCCTCGGTGGGTGCGTTCCTGCTGGGTGCCTCCACGCTGCCGTTCCTCTACAACGTGTGGAAGACCCACAAGACCGCGCCGCAGGTCACCGTGGACGACCCGTGGGGCTACGGCAACTCCCTCGAATGGGCGACGTCCTGCCCGCCGCCGAGGCACAACTTCACCTCGCTGCCCCGCATCCGGTCCGAGCGCCCGGCGTTCGACCTCAAGTACCCGCACGCACCGGCCCCCCGTGAGCTGGAGGAGAACGAATGAAGGTCCAGGGCTGGTTGTTCATCCTCTGCGGCGTCTTCTTCGCCGCCGTGGACGTCGTCTACTGGTACTGGTCGAGGGAGCCGGTCGGCACGACGGCGATGGCCATCTCGGTGGGCTTCGCGCTCATGATCGGCTACTACCTGATGTACACGGCCCGCCGCATCGGCGATCAGCCGGAGGACGACAAGCAGGGCGAGATCAGCGACGGTGCCGGAGAGCTCGGCTTCTTCAGCCCGCACAGCTGGTGGCCGCTCTTCGTCTGCCTGGCCGTCTCGCTCGCCGGGGTCGGCCTGGTCATCGGCTGGTGGCTGTTCCTGATCGGCGTGTTCGCGATCATCATGAGCATGATCGGTTTCGTTTTCGAGTACTACCGGGGCAACTTCTCGCACTGACCCCGCGTCCCACCGCGAAAAGCGGGCCACGGAAAAACTTCCGTGGCCCGCTTTTTGGCGTTTATTTGGGGCTCAGGGTGGATGTCTTATGTGGTGGACCGCTTACTCCGGGTAATAACTGAATCAGTGGTTCAGTCCGGGACAGGGGAGTTCATGTGGGGCACGCGATCCGTGGTTCGAGCCAGGGAGCGGGACTGCTGGCCCTCGTGCTGGTGACGACCTCCTGCTCGACAAGCACCGCCGTACGCCAGGACCAGACGCCGCAGGCGTCCCAGCAGGCGGAGTCCGCCGCCGCCGTGGTCACCGTGGCACCGTTCAAGGGGGCCAGGGGAGTGCCGACGGACACTCCGGTCCTGGTCGCGGCGCAGGGCGGCACCTTGAAGTCGGTCACCGTCAGGGCCGTGAAGGGCGCCAAAGGCTCTCTGCCGGGCGTTCTCAGCGCCGACGGCACACAGTGGCGCAGTCGTGGTACGGCGGCTCCAGGAGCCTCCTACGAGGTCTCGGTGACGGCGGTCAATCCGGCGGGCGCCGTCACCCAGACGACCTCGTCCTTCTCCACGGTGAAGGGCCGCGAGACCTTCGCGATCGAGAGCTTCATGCCGGACCGGGACATGACCGGGCTGACCGTCGGCGTCGGCATGCCGGTGATGATCACCTTCGACCATCCCGTCACCGACCGCGTCTCCGTCGAGCGCAACCTGTTCGTCCGTACCTCCAGGCCGGTCCTGGGGGCGTGGCACTGGTTCGACGACCGCAACGTGCACTTCCGCCCGAAGAACTTCTGGCCCTCGGGCACCAAGGTCAGGGTCGAGGCCCGGCTGGCCGGGGTGCGTGGCGGCGCCGGCCTGTACGGCGCGGCGAACCGGACGGTCAACTTCAAGGTCGGCCGCGCGCAGATCACCCGGGGCAGCATTCCCTCCCACCACCTCACGGTGCGGCGCAACGGCAAAGTCGTCAGGGAGATCCCGATGAGCGCGGGCCAGGGCGGCGTCTGGAAGTACCACACGACCAGCGGCGTGCACCTGGCGATGTCCAGGGAGAACGTCACGGTGATGACCTCTCCGGGCATCGGGCCCGGCTCGGCCGGCTACTACCAGCTGACCGTCTACGACACGGTCCGCATCTCCAACAGCGGCGAGTACATCCACAGCGCCCCGTGGTCGGTCGGCTCCCAGGGCTACTCCAACGTCAGCCACGGCTGCGTCAACGTCAGCCCGAGCAACGCCAAGTGGTTCCTCGACAACACCCTGATCGGGGACCCGATCATCATCACCGGCTCGCCCCGCGTCCTGGAGCCCACCAACGGCTGGGGGCACTGGCAGGAGAGCTGGCGGGAATGGCTCAAGTGGAGCAGTCTCAAGCACTTCACCACCGACGACGTCTGAAGCCGCGCCCCCGCCTGACCGGAGGTGCCCGCGGAGGCCCCTGAAGGGGGCTCAGGGTGGCCTTCCGGGGGTCTGAGGTCCTCGGGCGGGGGACGTCGGGAAAAGGGTGTGGAAAGACGTCGAGGCCCGGACACCGTGCGGTGTCCGGGCCTCTCGTGTGGCGTCAGCCGTGGCGGATCAGTGGGTCAGGGACTTGTCGTCTCCACCCTGGCCGACCGCGGTGTGCTCCTCGTGGCCCTCACCGTGGCCGTGGCCGTCGTCGAGCGGGATCTTCTCGCCGCCGTAGGCCGCGCTCATCTTGGTGCGGAGCTTGCCGAGCGGGCCGCGCATCGCCTTGGACGGGATGCCGTCGTCGTCTCCACCGCCGCCCCCGGTGAGGACCGGGACCGGCTCCTTGCCCCGCATATGGGCCTCGATGGCCTCGTTGGGCGGGACGTGGACCTCGATGTACTCGCCGTGCGGCAGCCGCTTGATCACGCCGGACTCCACGCCGTGGCCGATGATGGCCGCGTCGGCGCGCTGCAGGCCCAGGCAGACCCGGTAGGTGACGTAGTAGGCGAGCGCGGGACCGGCGAAGATCAGAACCCGGCCGACGTAGGTCGTCCAGTTCAGCGACACCTGGAAGAACGCGGCGATCTCGTCGTTGGCGCCGAGCAGCCACAGGACCCCGTAGAAGGTCATCGCGGAGATGCCGATCGAGGTGCGGTGCGGGTTGTTGCGGGGACGGTCCGCGACGTGGTGCTCGCGGCGGTCTCCGGTGACCCACTGCTCGATGAACGGATACAGCGCCAGTCCCGTCATGATGATGCCCATCGGCACCAGCGCCGGGATCAGCACGCTCATCGGCAGCGTGAAGCCCAGGACGTTGATCTCCCAGGCGGGCATCAGACGGAGCGAACCCTCAAGGAAGCCCATGTAGAAGTCGGGCTGCGAGCCCGCCGAGATGTCGGCCGGGGTGTAGGGACCGTACAGCCAGATCGGGTTGATCTGGGCGAAGGTGCCCAGCAGCGCGATGACGCCGAAGGTGAACATGAAGTAGGCGCCGGCCTTGACCATGAAGGCCGGGTAGAACGGCGCGCCCACCACGTTCTCGTTGGTGCGGCCCTTGCCCGGCATCTGCGTGTGCTTCTGGACCCACATCAGGATCATGTGAGCCGAGATGAGCGCCAGCAGGATGCCCGGGATGAGCAGGATGTGCAGCGAGTAGAACCGGGAGACGATGTCCACGCCGGGGTACTCGCCACCGAAGAGGAAGAAGGTGATCCAGGTGCCGACCAGCGGCAGCGAGATCGCCACACCCTCGGTGATCCGCAGACCGGCGCCGGAGAGCAGGTCGTCGGGGAGGGAGTAGCCGGTCAGTCCCGCGGCCAGGGCCAGCGTCAGCAGCAGCACGCCGATCAGCCAGTTCAGCTCGCGCGGCTTGCGGTAGGCGCCGGTGAAGAACACCCGCAGCGCGTGCACCATCATGCCGCCGATGAACAGTAGGGCGGCCCAGTGGTGCATCTGGCGCATCAGCAGGCCGCCGCGCACGTCGAAGCTGATCGCCAGCGACGACGCGTACGCCTCGGACATCATGACGCCCTGCAGCGGGCCGTACGAGCCGGTGTACTCCACGTGGCCCATGCTGGGCTTGAAGAAGAACGTCAGGAACGTGCCGGTCAGCAGCAGGATGATGAACGAGTAGAGCGCGATCTCACCGAGCAGGAACGACCAGTGGTCGGGGAAGATCTTCCGCAGGTTCCGCCGCAGGAAGTTGCCCGCCCCGATGCGGTCGTCGATGAAGCCGCTCGCGCCCGCGATGGGCTGGGGAACGGGGGTGCTCATGATTGGGCTCCCTTCTGGGCCTCGGCCTCACGGAACTCGGCCTCGGCGTCGCCACGTTCCCAGAAGCTGGGCCCGACGGGGACGGGGAAGTCCGCCGTCGCCACCAGGTATCCCTCTTCGTCCACGGCGATCGGCAGCTGGGGAAGAGGCCGGGCCGCCGGACCGAAGATGACCTTGGCGCCGTCGGCGGCGTCGAAGGTCGACTGGTGACACGGGCACAGGATGTGGTGCGTGGTCTGCTCGTACAGGGCCGCGGGGCAGCCGACGTGCGTGCAGATCTTGGAGTACGCCACGATTCCGTTGTGGGTCCAGTTCAGGTTCGTCCCGGACTTGAGCTCTTCCGGGCGGAACTTGATCAGGATCAGGGTGGCCTTGGCCAGCGCGTTCAGGTCGTGCTCGTATCCCTCGGGCACCACGGAGAGGATGCCGCCGGGGGAGTTGAAGTCGGCCGCCCGGATGGGCGAGCCGCTTCCCTCGACGAGGAGCTTGCGGTTCTTGCCGTCCTTGGTCTTCTCTCCCCAGACGGTGTGCCGCAGCTTGGCGGGGAAGTCCTTGTAGCTCGGGCCGAGGTCGCGCAGCAGGACCAGCGGGGCCAGGCCGAGCGGGGCGGCGGCCATCAGCAGGGTGCGGCGCAGCAGCGGGCGCTTGGTGATGCCGCTCTCGGCCGCGCCCTGCATGAAGGTCTCACCGACGTAGGACCGGGTCTCGGTGTCGGAGGCCATCGGGTGGCGCTCCTGGACCAGGTTGTACTTGGGCATGACCAGGCGGACCCAGGTCACCATGCCCGCGGCCAGCCCGAGCAGGGCCAGCGTGAGCGTGCCGCCCAGCGCGAGGTTGGAGACCTGCGTCTTCTCGATGTCGCCGACCTGGAAGACGACGTACGACACCACGAAGCCGATGCCGGCCAGGAAGGCGACGAGGAAGCAGAGGGCGGCGTACTTCTCGCCCTTCTTCGCGGTCGTCTCGTCCTGCGGGGTCACGCCGGGAACCTGGACGACCTCGGTCGACGGGCGCTCCTCGGTGCCGAGCAGGGAGGTGCTCGCCGCGGGTGGGGGGGTGCCGATGACGCGCCTTGGCGCGCGTTCCTCCGGCTGTTCGATGCCGTGATTGTTCTCAGTCATTTGGCCTGTCGCCTCTTCGCGGTGATCCAGATGGCGGCCAGGGAGAGGAGGCTGAGTCCGACGACCCAGGCCACCAGGCCCTCGGTGACCGGGCCGATGCGGCCCAGACCGGCGCCGCCCGGGTTGGGCTCGTTCCGCACGCCCACGATGTAGGCGATCATGTCCTTCTTCTGCTGAGGGGTGATGATGCTGTCGTTGAACACCGGCATCGCCTGGGGGCCGGTGACCATGGCCTCGTAGATCTGCGTCGGGGTGGCCTCGTGGAGCGGCGGAGCGTACTTGCCCTGGGTCAGGGCGCCGCCCGAGCCGACGAAGTTGTGGCACTGGATGCAGTTGGCGCGGAAAAGCTCGCCGCCCTTGGCCTTGTCTCCCATGGCGGGGTCGACCTGATCCTTGCCCGGGATGGCCGGACCGCCGCCGAGCGACTGGATGTAGGCGGCGAGCTGGTCGACGGCCTCGTAGGTGCCGTCGGGGCGCTTGGTCTTGGCGACCCACGGCGGCGGGGGCTTGCGCGGTGCCTGCGCGCCGGGGTTGGCCAGGGGCATGCGGCCGCTGCTGACCTGGAAGTCCACCGAGGCGGCGCCGACGCCGATCAGGGTCGGACCCGAGGCGGTGCCCTCGGCGTTGAGCCCGTGGCAGCTGGAGCAGCTCTGCTCGAAGAGCTTCTTGCCCTCGGCCACGTCGTCGGCCCTGCCGGACGCGATGGCGGCGTCGGCCTGCCGGCTGGAGGAGACCGTCAGGGCAACGGTGTAGACCCCGCCGATCAGGGCCAGGGCCAGGAGCAGGACGGCGTATCTCGCGAGGGGATGCCGCCGCCCAGCGGTGATCCTATTCACAGAGATCCCCGATTCCTTATTGAATTCCATAGATGGTCACGAAAAGGCCGATCCAGACCACGTCGACGAAGTGCCAGTAGTAGGACACGACGATCGCGCTGGTCGCCTGCTCACGGGTGAAGCGCTTCGCGGCGTACGTGCGTCCCAGCATGAAGAGGAACGCGATCAGTCCACCGGTCACGTGGAGGCCGTGAAAGCCCGTGGTCAGGTAGAACACCGAGTCGTACGCGCTGTGCGACAGGGTGTGTCCTTCGTGGACCAGCTCGTTGTACTCGTACAGCTGGCCGGCCACGAACACGGAGCCCATCAGGAAGCTGACGATGTACCAGAAACGCAGCTTGGCGACCTGGCCCTTCTCAGCCGCCCACACGCCCAGCTGGCAGGTCACACTCGACAGGACCAGGATGATCGTGTTACCCAGGGCGAAGGGGACGTTCAGGTGGGCCTCCGGCCAGGGCAGTCCCTGGCTGAGGCTCACAGACCGGATGGTGAAGTACATCGCGAACAGCGCCGCGAAGAACATGAGCTCGGAGGACAGCCAGACGATCGTCCCGACGCTGACCAGATCGGGTCTGCGGGACGAGTGTGCTGTCGTCGTCGTTGAAATTGCGGATGCTGTCGCCACGGGCAGCATTATTGCGGCTCTCCTGCTCGGGTCGCCGCACGACCCCCCGATAGGGGGTGCATACGCCCCCAAAAAGGGGACGTATGGGGCAATTTGCTCAGGTGCGGCTCCGGCCTGGGTCTCCAGGCCGGCTGACCGGTAGCATCCCAGGTGACCATACATCGACGAGGGATAGTGAGCGCGACCGTGAGCACCGACGACAAGATGAGGGTCCTCGTCTACAGCGACGACGCGAGCACCCGCGAGAAGGTGCGGCAGGCACTCGGCCGCCGCCCCGCCGCCGACGTGCCCCTCGTGGAGATCGTGGAGTGCGCCACCCACGCCAAGGTCGTCCAGCACTTCGACTCCGGTGAGATCGACGTCGCCGTGCTCGACGCCGAGGCCAAGCCCGCAGGGGGCATGGGGGTGGCCCGTCAGGCCAAGGACGAGGTCCACGACTGCCCGCCGATCTGCCTGCTGATCGCCCGTCGCGACGACCGCTGGCTGGCCGAGTGGTCGCGCGCCGAGGCCGTCGTGCCGCAGCCGATCGACCCGGTCGTCCTCGCGGAGACCGTCGCCGACCTGATGCGCCGCCGCCTGTCCACTCGTCTGACCGCCCGGTAAAACCTTCTGGAGAACTGCATGGACGCGCGCACCACCTGGCCGGCGCTGTTGTCCGCCCTGCTCGCGGGCGAGCACCTGACGGCGGACGAGACCGCCTGGGCGATGAAGCAGATCATGTCCGGCTCCGCCACGCCCGCCCAGTTCGCGGGCTTCGCGGTGGCGCTGCGGGCGAAGGGCGAGACGGTCGCGGAGGTGACCGGACTGGCGCGCACGATGCTGGAACTGGCCACCCCGCTGACGGTCGAGGGCCCCGTCGTCGACGTCGTAGGCACCGGCGGTGACCGGGCGCACACCGTCAACGTCTCCACCATGGCCGCGATCGTGGCCGCCGCGGCGGGGGCCAGGGTCGTCAAGCACGGCAACCGGGCCGCCTCCTCCTCGTGCGGCGCCGCCGACGTCCTGGAACACCTGGGAGTCGTGCTCGACCTGCCCCCGGCCGACACCGCCAGGGTCGCGGTGGAGGCCGGCATCGCCTTCTGCTTCGCGCCGGTCTACCATCCGGCGTTCCGCTTCGCGGGCCCGCCGCGCAAGGAACTCGGCGTCCCCACGGTCTTCAACTTCCTGGGCCCGCTGACCAACCCGGCCAGGCCCGCCGCCCAGGCGATCGGCATCTTCGACGCGGGCATGCTCCCCGTCGTCGCGGGCGTTTTCGCCGAGCGCGGGGTCTCAGCCCTGGTCTTCCGGGGCGACGACGGGCTGGACGAGCTCACCATCGCCACGACCTCCTCGGTCTGGGTGGTGCGCGAGGGCGGCGCCGAGCAGACCGTCTTCGATCCGGCGGTCCTCGACATCCCCAGGGCGGCGCCCGACGCGTTGCGCGGCGGGGACGTGGCCTTCAACGCCAGGGCCGTGCACGACCTGGTCGGCGGCAAGACCGGCCCGGTCCGCGACGCGGTGCTGCTGAACGCCGCGGCCGCGCTGGTCGCCCTCGACGGTGCCGGCGACGACCTGAACGCCGCGATGGCCGCGGGCTACGAGCGCGCCATACGGGCCGTCGACTCCGGTGCCGCCGGGGAGACCCTCGATCGCTGGATCGCGGTCAGCCGGTCGTCGAAGCCGTCCTGAGCCGTACCCGCCCGCGGCGCGGGGCTACAGGCCGTCGCGAACCCTCCCGGCGGTGCCGGCGAATCTCCCTGGGAGAGGAGCGGTCCCGGCACCTTCCGGACCGTCGCCGGACCGTAGCCGGGCCGTGACTGTTTCGTTATCGGCCGGAACGTCTCAGCTCTCGGGTGGATGGAAGATCCACCCGAGAGCGGATGTGTCACCTCGGTGTGCCGTTCTAGGTTGCGACCATGTGGCGTGCTGACCCCCTGACCGATCAGGTGTTCCCCATCCTGCTGGCGTGCCTGGTGCTCGGACTGTGCGTGGCCGTCGTGAGCCTGGTGTGGGGTCGCAGGCTCCTGCTGCTGCGGCTCAAGTCCGCAGAGGACAGGTTCGCCGGTCAGCAGGAGGAAGTGGTCCGCGCCCAGTTCGCCGAGAGGCGGGTGCGCATCGCCCGTGAGCTGAACGACGTGGTCGCGCACGGAATCAGCATGATGACGCTCGGCGTGGGCGCCGGACGGATGATCATGGACAAGGATCCCGAGCGGGCCAGGCGGACCTTGCGGGTGGCCGAGGAGTCGGGGCGTCAGGCGCTCGTCGAACTCCAGCGCACCCTGTCGCTACTCGATCTCGACGGCTCCTCGGCGGGCAGGACGCCCCAGCCCAGGCTGTCCGACCTGCGGGACCTGTTCACCGAGGTCCGTGCGGCGGGCCTGGGCGTGGACATGGTCGAGGACGGCAGGCCCGCCGAGGTCGCGCTCACCCTCGAACTGGTGGCCTACCGCATCGTCCAGGAGGCGCTCGCCAACACCCTGCGACACGCCGGCGCCCGCTCGGCCCGCGTCACGCTGCGCTGGCGGCCGGGCTTCCTCGACGTGCTGGTACGGGACGACGGCCAGGCCGACCCCGCGGCGACCGCGGGGCACGGCCTGTTCGGCATGCGGGAGCGGGCCGCCCTGTTCGGCGGGACGCTGGCGGCCGGGATCCTGCCCGGAGGGGGGTTCGAGGTGCGGGCGCGGCTGCCCATCTCGGGCGAGGCGGTCCCGGAGGCCGCCCGCAAGGGTATGGGGGACGTCACCGACCTCGAACCGACCCGCCCTCGTCTCCGCCCCGCCGGCGCGGGTCAGTCGGACTCGCCGAGGCCGATCGAGAAGGCGGCGTCCAGATCGTGCCGGGAGTAGGCGCGGAAGGCGATGTTGGTCTCGGTGTGCAGCACCCCCGCCACCTTGTTGATCCGGCCGGGGATGACCTCGGCGATCTCCTCGTAGGCGGTGACGCGGACCATGGCCATCAGGTCGTACTCCCCGGTTATGGAGTAGACCTCGCTCACCCCGTCGATCTCGGCGATCGTCTGGGCGACCTCGGGGATCCGGTCCACCTCGGCGTTGATGTGAACGATCGCGGTGACCACGAGCTTCCTCCTCGTTGAGTATTGCCTGCCGTCTTTGACGCTATCAGCGCAGCGGACGGCCCTCGCGCGCCCGGCGTGGCTCGGCCGCCTGGTAGGCGCGGTCGATGCGGGCCTTGAGCCGGCCGGCACCCGAGACGGGCAGGCTCCAGGTGCCCTCCACCTGCACCAGCCGCACCCCCGGGGACTCCAGCCAGCGCAGGACACACTCGGTCTCCTCGGCGCTGGCGGCGTGGACCGGCCCGGGGCCGGGCGGCACCGTCTCGGCGGTGGCCGTCAGCGCCTCGACGAACGGGGTGGGGTGGGCGCCCCTCGGCATCACCCCCGCCGAGGCGAGCCGTCCGTACCGGATGACATGGATCTCCCAACGGCCGCCCGCCACGGGGGCGGCCGCGACCATCTGGGAGATGGCGGTCAGCGACCGCAGCCGCTGCATGCGGGCCGAGGTGCGGACGTAGGAGGCGAGCCGGTCGCGGTCGGCCGCGGCCTCCTCGTAGCGCTGGTCGAGGGCCAGGCGCTCCATCCTGGCCTCCATGGCGGAGAAGACCCCGGCCGCGTCCAGCTCCAGCGCCCGGCGCGCCGCCACGACGTGCACCGCGTACTCGTCGGGGGTCTCACGCCCCTCGCACGGTGCGCCGCACCTGCCGATCTCGGCGAGCGCGCAGGCGGAGCGCCTGGTACGCGGAGTGATCCGCTCGGTGCACTGCCGCAGCGGGATGGTCTCGTGCAACACGGTGCGGGCGTCCTCGGCGGCGCGGGTGCTGGTGAACGGGCCCAGGTAGGACGCCTCGTCGTCCTTGACCTCGCGGACCACCGACAGGCGGGGGAAGAGCTCGTCGGTCAGCTTGAGCCAGAACATCTTCTCCGGATGGCGCGACCTGCGGTTGTAGCGAGGCTTGGCCGAGCCGATCAGCCTGAGTTCCCTGACCTCCGCCTCCAGCGGGGTCGCGCAGGCGATGGATCTGACCCGCGCGGCGATGCCGATCATCTCGCGGACGCGGGGCCGGGTCTCGCTCGCGGTGAAGTAACCGCGCACGCGGTTGCGCAGGTTGGTGCTCTTACCGACGTAGAGCGGGTCGCCGCCGGAGTCCTCGAAGACGTAGACGCCAGGTCCGGTCGGCACCGAGTCGGCCAGGTGCCGCTTGCGGCGCTGCTCGGGGGTGGGCGCGCGGACGAAGCCCTTGAGCTCCTCCAGCGTCTGCACCCCGAAGGAGCCCGCCCGCTCCAGCAGGGCGTGCAGCACGTCGACCGTGGCCCGCGCGTCGGCGAGCGCCCGGTGGCAGGGCTCGGTGTGGCTGAAGATCGCGGCCAGCGTGGACAGCTTGCAGTTGGGAGCCTCGTCGCGGGTCAGCAGCTTGCGGGCCAGGTCGACGGTGTCGACCACCTGGTGGGCGGGCGGCGGATACCCGTGCGCCGCGCAGGCCGCCCTGATGAACCCCAGGTCGAACCCGGCGTTGTGCGCCACCAAGGTGGAGCCCGCGGCGAACTCCAGGAAGGACGGCAGCACCGACTCGATCCGCGGCGCCGCCACGACCATGCCGTCGGTGATGCCGGTCAGCACCGAGATGAACGGCGGGATCGGTGAACCGGGGTCGACCAGGGTGCCGAACTCACCGAGCACCTCACCGCCCCTGACCTTGACCGCGCCGATCTCGGTGATCGCGTGCTCGCCCGCCGAGACGCCGGTGGTCTCCAGGTCGAACACGACGAAGGTGATCTGGCTGAGCGGGGTGCCCAGCTCGTCGAGTGTTCCCTGCACGGCGTAGTTCACGATTCACGACCATAGAAGCCCCGACCGACATTCACCGCACCGGGTTCTTTCGGCGCCGGACGCCCGGAACACCCGTGGTCCGCTAGCTCCCGTCCAGCATCCGTTCGAGGGCGGCCCGGTGCAGCACCAGGTCGTCGGGGTCGTCCGGCATGGGCTGCTCGCCGAAGTGGATGCGGCGGTGCCAGACGCGGGCCATGATGACGCCGTGCCTGAGCGCGGCGTACATCTCGTAGAACTCCATGTCGCGTGGCTTGTATCCCGTTATTTCGTGATACGTCTCGCATACGTCCTCGCGTCGCATGAAGTCGGGTAGGCCGGGCAGTTCCATGACCTCGGCGATCTCCTGGAAGAACCGGTGCAGGAATATCATCCAGGCGATGTCCAGCTCGCGGGGGGCGATCGCGGCCATCTCCCAGTCCAGCACCGCCACCGGGGTGAAGTCGCGGTACATCACGTTCCCGATGCGGGCGTCGCCCCAGCTCAGCACGTCGGGTCCCGGATCGTTCGGCCAGTGCTCCCGCAGCCAGTCGAACGCCCGCTCCAGCAGCGGGATGCGCATCGAGCCGTGTGCCCACTCGTAGTAGGACCGCTGGTCGTCGACGTGCCTGCGCAGCGCGGACTCGCCCGTCCCCGCGATCTCCAGCGGGCGCAGCTCCGCCGCGGTGAACGGGGCGTCGTGCAGTCTGGCCAGGATCTCGACGCTCTGCCGCTGCAGCCGCGTCCGGTCGGCGGGGGAGGCGTCCAGCAGCCAGCCCTCGAAGGTGTAGGGCAGGACGTCCGGCGGCACGTCGCCGGTGAGCCGCTCCATCACGAAGAACGGGGTGCCCATCGGTGCGGGGTCGGGCTCGTACCACAGGGTCCGGGGCGCGAGGACGCCGGCGCGCTCCCTGGCCATCCGCATGACCTCGAACTGCCTGCCGAGGTCGTAGCTCGGGAAGACCGGCACGGCCTCGCTCGCCGGGGCCATCCGGGCGACGCAGCCGACCTCCCGCCGGCCCTCCGCCGCCGTCCAGGAGGCGTCGAAGAGCAGGGTCTCGCTGGACATGCCGTTGCCCGAGGGCGCCGACAGCCGGGAGAGCGTGACGGGGGATCCCACCCTGCCGGAGAGCCACGAGCGCATCCGTTCGTGTAACTCATCGAGGTCGCGGGTGGATGTCCGCATATCCTCGGCTTGCCGGCGCTGCTGATCCATCGCGCTCTCCCGGGTGGCGTGCGTCACAAGGCGATCCGCACAGTCGTAACCTAAGAGCAAGCGCTTGTCCATAAAGAGTTCACGGCCGGGTCGGCCGCCGTCCGCCTTACGGTCAGGTCGGGGTCAGGGTGCGCTAGCCGTACCCTTGACGTGAAGACCGATCCGAGTAGGGGCCGTGATGAGTTCAGCCGGAGAGGGCCTGTCTCGTCCGTTACCCGAGCAGGTTCGCTTACACGTCGTGGAACTGGCGTCCCAGATCCTCGGCTCCATGCCCGCCGCCTCGGTGCCGCCGCCGCTGAAGGGGATCGCCAAATTCGACCCCCGCAAACGCGCCAGGCTGGGTGGCGCGCCCATCGCCGCGCAACTGGAGACCGACAAGAAGTTCCGCGAGCTGGTCGCGGAGACGCTGACCGCGGGCTGGCCGGAGCTGGTCGCGAGTCTCGCCGAGGGTGCGGTCCCGCCGGCCGCCGAGCCCGTCATGGTGGCCGCCGCCGCCTACCTGACCCGGCCGCCCGGCTGGGCGGCCATGGTGGAGGCGGCCCGCGCGGACCTGGAGCGGTCGGCCGCCGTCGCCGAGGGCTCCGCGCAGGAGCAGACGCTCTCCCGGCTGCGTGAGCAGTTGGCCGGCCAGAAGAGCGCGGCCAAGGAGGAGTCCGAACGGCTGCGCGAGCAGCTCAAGGCCTCGCGCTCGGAGGTCTCCGACCTGCGCCGCAGGCTGCACGAGGCCCGGGAGCGGGCCAGGGCGGCGGAGGCGCGTGCCGCCGACGCCTGGGAGGCGGCGGAGGAGGCGAAGGCCGCCGCGGTCTCGGCGGGGAGCAGCGTGGAGAGCGAGCTGCGCCGTCTGCGCGAGCGGCTGGCCGACGCCGAGCGTCAGCTGGAGTCGACGCGCAGGGCGGCCCGTGAGGGCCGCAGCGTGGAGGACACCAAGGTCCGCATGCTGCTCGACGCCCTGCAGGACGCCGCCGCGGGGCTCCGCAGGGAGCTCGCCCTGCCCTCCGGCATCCACCGTCCCGCCGACTCGGTGGCCTCGGTGGCGCCGGGCAGGCAGGGGGTCCAGGCGGTTCCCGCGCGAGCGCTCGCCGACGACGACCCCGCCCTGCTCGACCAGCTGCTCGCGCTGCCGCAGATCCACCTGATCGTCGACGGCTACAACGTGACCAAGACCGGTTACGGTACGTTCACCCTCGCCGACCAGCGCAATCGCCTTCTCACCGGCCTCGGCGCGCTCTACGCGCAGACCCGCACCGAGCTGACCTGCGTTTTCGACGGCGCCGAGTTGAACGGGCCGGTCCCGGTGTCGGCACCCAGGGGGGTACGGGTGATGTTCAGCGCCCCCGGGCAGATCGCCGACGACCTGATCCGCCAGCTGGTCCGCGCCGAGCCCACGGGACGCGCGGTCGCGGTGGTCTCCTCGGATCGGGAGGTGGCCGAGTCGGTCCGCAGGATGGGCGCCCGGCCGGTTCCCTCGCTGCTTCTTCTCAGACGTCTGGGGCGGGCGTGAACCTTTCCCGGTGACGGCGCATCGAACCACCGGAAGGTATTTCGATCTCCCCAGGGGCACTCGATGAAGAAGATCATAACGCTCGCCGTCGCCGTTCTGGCCATCGGGGCGACCGTTGCCACGCCCGCCGCCGCGGCTGCGGCGGCCGGCATTCCCAAGGGTTTCCTGCTGTACGAGAAGGACGCCGCGAAGAAGGACGACAACCCCGAGACCAACTGGACGGTCAGCAACTCGGCGAAGGCCCGGCTGGCCGTCAACCCGTGTGACAGGGCCGCGCTGGCCGCGACCGGCAGGACCGCCGCGCGGACGGTGACCTTCACCGGCGTCCCGGACTTCCTGAAGGTCGAGCAGGTGATCCTGTACCGCTCGAAGGCCGCCGCCGCCGGAGCCGTGGCCCAGCTGCGTTCCGCCCTGACCACCTGTGGTTCCAACACCAACGCGGGCTCCACCTACCGTTACGTCTCCTCACGCCTGACCGGGCTCGGGGACGAGGCGCTGAAGGTCTCCGGGCAGGTCTACTACGGCAAGAAGGCCGGCGTGGGCGGTGACCGCAGCGTGCTGGTCAGGAAGGGCAACGCGGTCCTGGTCTACCTCTGGGGCGGTGAGTACTCCAAGCCGGCGAAGAGCGACTGGGCCAGGCAGCTGAGCGACGCCAGGAAGATGACCGCGAAGATCTGCGACATCGCCGCCTGCTGACCGGGCGATCCGGGGCCCCAGGGAGACCGGGACTGCTACCTGCAGCTATAGGGCTAAACACGGGAAAAGGTGATCTAAACCTTACTTGTTCTGTACTATTCGCCGCAGGTCTGTGCAGTCTGGAGGCGTTGACGTGGCCGTGGCGGGTATGCCGGTTGGACTCATTCGGATACCGGTGGCGGCCGGGCTCGCCCTCGCGCTGCTGATGGTGCCGGTGAGCGGGGCCTCCGCGGAGCCGAAGCCGACACTCGCCCAGGCCAAGAAGAAGCTGGAGAAGCTCAACGAGCAGGCCGACCAGATCGTCGAGAAGTACAACCAGGCCTCGGAGAAGTGGAAGCGGGCCAAGAAGAAGTACGTGACGCTGAACAGCGAGCTCGCCCGGCAGAGCGAGCAGGTCGCCGGGCTGCGCAAGGAGCTCGTCGCGATGGCGGTCAGCACCTACCAGTTCGGCGCGGTCAACAGCTGGGAAGGCATGATCTACCAGGCCGACCCCGGCGCGCTGCTGAGCGGCCTGGCCTCGGTCGACCAGATGTCGGCCTCCCGGGCCCAGTCGCTGAGCGCCTTCGACGAGGCCACCAAGGCGCTGCGGCTCAACAGGAACCTGGCCAAGGGCGCGCTGAGCGAGGCCGACGAGACGCGCGGCGAACTGGCCAAGGAGAAGGCCAAGGCCGACAAGATGGTCAGGGCTCAGACGAAGCTCCTGCGCGAACTCAACGTTTTCAAGACGGGCAATCCCGAGAGCACCGGGATCCAGTACAGCGGCCCTGCCTCGGGCAACGCCCGCGCCGCCCTGCAGTTCGCCTTCGCGCAGGTCGGCAAGCCCTACCAGTACGGCGGCACGGGGCCTGGCGGCTGGGACTGCTCGGGCCTGGTCCAGGCCTCCTGGCGCAGCGGGGGGGTCAGCCTCCCCCGTACCACCTGGGAGCAGTGGAGCTGGGGCACCAGCCGCAAGGTCTCGCTGAACGACCTCCAGCCGGGCGACCTCATCTTCAGTGAGGGCCTGGGCCACGTCAGCATGTACGCGGGCAACGGGCAGATCGTGCACGCCCCGCAGACCGGCGACGTCGTCAAGGTCGTCCCGCTCTCGGCCTACGGCCGTCGCCTCGTCGGAGCCGTCCGCCCCTGACGCGCGGTGCGCGGGTCCCGGCGGCCGGAAAACCGGGTGCGTCGCGCGCGGTGGCGCTGCCAGCATCGGAACATGATCACTTCATGGATGCTCGACGAACTCGCCCATGCCGGTCCCGAGCACCTCGACGCCGCGTTCGTCGCCGGGTTCGACCGCAAGCAGGGCAGGCCCGATCCGGGGGAGGACCTCGCCGCGCTCGCCGGGCGCGGCCTGGGGGAGACGGCGACGGTCGTGGAACTCGGCGCGGGGACGGGGCAGTTCGCGCTGGCCGCGGCGCGGCGGTTCCGGCGCGTGGTGGCGGTCGACGTCTCCCCGGCGATGCACGACTTCCTGACCGTCCGGGCCGCCGAGGACGGCCTGGCCAACCTCGAATGCGTGCGGGCGGGCTTTCTCTCCTACGAGCACGCCGGGCCACCCGCGGACGCGGTCTACACCCGTCACGCCCTCCATCAGCTCCCCGACTTCTGGAAGGCGGTCGCACTCGACCGCATCGCGCGGATCGTACGACCGGGGGGCGTCCTGCGCCTGCGCGATCTGATCTTCGATTTCCGGCCGGCCGAGGCCGACGCCGTGCTCGGCCGCTGGCTCGACGGCGCGGCCGACGATCCCGCGCTGGGTTATACCCGCGAGGACTACGCCGAGCATCTGCGCACCGAGTACAGCACCTTCCGGTGGCTTCTCGAGCCGATGTTCGACGCCGCCGGGTTCGAGATCGTCGAGGCGGACTTCAGGGAATCGATCTACGGCGCCTACACGTGCGTCCGGCGCTGACCCATGCTCCGCGGCGGGAGAGGGCGCCCTCGCGGCTTCAACCGTGAATTATGGCAAATGTGATGAACATTACAGAAATCGCGATTTGTCGGGCGTGATTCCGGGGGTGTGACGAGAGTCATATCTCAATAGCATAAATGGCCATTAAGCAGGGGTAACAGGAAGATCACGAAGGCTTATTGATCTTCTTGTTTGGCGAATGCTTTGCCGAAGGTTGGAGATCGGGGTAACTTCTGGCCTCGCGACGTGCAAGCCATGCCGTCGCGGTGAATGTCGGTCTTCGGGCCGGTGTCCCTATAGAAATCCAACCGGCCGCCGTTCCCCTGCCGGGGACGGACCTCATCACGGCGGCCCGCCGAATCTATGCAGCCAGGAGGCATGGAACCGGGGACCCAAAAGGCCCGACACAGCGTGGCCAGGGGTGAATCAGCGCATTTGCGCCGTAGGGCATCTTCCAAGCCCGAACCCGTCAGCTAACCCGGTAGGCATCAGTGGAAGCACCAAGGAGAAATCCTGTCTACCACCCCGTGTAACACCCGTCTGTCGCGCCTTTTCCGCCTTTCCCTCGGCGGCATCGCCCTCACCCTGACCGCCTCAGCCGGAGCGGTCACCCTGGGGCCGACGGCGGCCAGGGCGACGACGGACAGCACCCCTGAGATCCTGGTCAACACCGCGGCCGGAGTCTCCGAGCAGGCCGAGAGCACGAAGAGAACCGTGCCCAAGGCCAAGGCCGGTACCAAGGTCAAGACCAAGATGAGCAGGGCGGCCCTGCAGAAGGTTCGGGCTCGCAAGGCCGTCTCGACGGCCAAGAAGCAGGTCGGCGATCCGTACCGGTGGGGCGCCTCCGGTCCCGGCGCGTTCGACTGCTCGGGGCTCGTCAAATACGCCTGGCGCAAGGCGGGCGTGTCCATTCCCCGGATCACGCACAGCCAGTACCGGGCGATCAGGAAGAAGGTCTCGTGGAGCCACCTGCGCCCCGGTGACCTGATGTTCTTCAGCGGAAAGGGCCACGTCGGCATGTACGTCGGCAAGGGCAGGATGGTCCACTCGCCGAGCAGCGGCAAGACGGTCCGGATCGTGAAGCTGGAGGGGTACTACCGGTCCTCCTTCGCCGGAGCGGTCCGGCCCGGAGCCTGAGCAGGGGCGTCGGCCCCGTTCCTCACATGTGCGGGGACGGGGCCGCTCCGTTTCCGGCGAAGGCCGCGAGCGCGTGGCCGGCGGCCTGGGCCGGCGCGGATCCGCGCTACCGGATCACGTTCCGCTCCGGCGGCAGAACGCGGCAGGTCAGGGCACGCTCGCGCCCCGGCGGGCACTCCCGTGCGGGCCTTCACCTCCGGCCCGAGGGCCGGAGCGCCGGTCCACGTTCCGCTAGCATCACATCGTTATGTCCGTCCCGAAGGGGCGCCGCACCGTGCTCGCCGGGATGCTGGCGCTGATGAGCGTGGGCCCGTTGGCCGGGACGGGTCCTCTCCTGGCCGGAGCCGGCCCGCTTCCTCACGACCCTCTCCACCGCGCCGGAGAACTCCCCGTCGACCTTCGCGACCTGTGGCCCGGTGCCGCCGTCGTCGTCCGGGGCGAGCACTCCCTCGTGATCGGCCACGACGTCGCGCCCGCCGTCCTGCGGGACCTGGCCGCCAGGGCCGACCGGGCCCGCCGCGCGGTCGCGGCGATCTGGGGGCCGGTCCGAGCGATGATCCTGTTCCCCGCCACCGACGCCGAGGCCGCGGCACTCGCCGGAGCGGAGAGCACCCGGGGCCTGGCCGCGATGGCGACCGCGGACCGGGTGATCGTCCTGCCCTCGGGCTACGCGAGGCTCAGCACGACCGGCAGGGACGTGGTGATCACGCACGAACTCGTGCACGTGGCCACCGGCGCGACCCGTGGCGGCCGGGTGCCGATGTGGCTGTCGGAGGGCTTCGCCGACTACGTGGGCTACCGCGATGCCGGGATCCCGGTGCGGACGGCCGCCGCCGAGCTGGCCGCCGAGGTGCGCGCCGGAGTCCTGCCCGCCCGTCTCCCCGGTCCCGCCGACTTCGCCCCCGGCGCCCCGCGGCTCGCGCAGGCGTACGAGGAGGCCTGGCTCGCCTGCCGGTTCATCGCGGAGCGCTTCGGCGAGAAGGCTCTGGTGAGGCTCTACGGTGGCGATGTCACCGGCACGCTCGGCCTGTCGCCTGCCCAACTCACCGTGGCGTGGCGTGACTACCTCGAAAAGGAACTCGCCTGACATCCTTGTGTCCTTTCCCGGTCCAGGGCTCACCTGGCGGATCTCGCCGTGGCGAGGAGTGGTCGGCGGGTGCCTCGCGAGGCACGGGAGGGAGCCGCGGCGTGCCGCGGTGACCGGTGACGACTCGGCGAGGCGCCGTCCGGCCGACCGCGGCAGGCAGAAGATCCAAAGGACGGGGCCCCGGGTTCGGGCTCCACGCTGGAGGTGTTTGATGACGCTGAGCACGACGGACGCGCCCTCGGGCGTGCGGCCGGCAGGGTGGGCGCTGGCCGCGCTGGGGGTGGTCACGCTGGCGGTCGTGGCGTTCACCACGCCCTGGCAGGAGCTGCCCGAGGGGGCCCCGGCGGTCGTCCCCGATCCGGCCCGCGACTTCACGGCCGAGCAGATCGCCAGGTCCGAGGCGTTCGACAAGCTGGTCAGCGTACCGGGTTACCTCTCCCTCGGCCTGACGCTGGTGGTGGCGGGGGTGCTGGTGGGCACCCCGCTGGGCGCGCGGCTCGTCGGCCGGCTGCGGGGGCCGTGGTGGTTGCGGGCGCTGCTCGGCGTGCTGGCGCTGTCGGTGGCCGTCGCGATGCTGCGCTGGCCGCTGGGGATGTGGTCGGAGACCTACCTGCGCGACTTCGGGCTGTCCACCCAGACCTGGCCGACCTGGACCACTGACCGGATCAAGAGCATCGGTGTCGGCACCGCGCTGACCGCGATCATGGTTCTGGCGGTGGTCGCGCTGGCGCGGCGCTACCGGCGCTGGTGGATCCCGGCGGCGGCCGGCGCGTTCGCGCTGACGGTGGCGGCCTCCTTCGCCTATCCGGTGCTCATCGAGCCGATCTTCAACGACTTCAGGCCGATGGAGGCCGGACAACTCCGCGACGACCTGCTCGCCATGGCCGCCAGGGACGGCGTGCCGGTGGAGGACGTGCTCGTCGCCGACGCCTCCCGGCGGACCACCGCGCTCAACGCCTACGTCTCCGGGTTCGGCGCGACCCGCAGGATCGTCGTCTACGACACGCTGCTCCGGGCGCCCGCCGACGAGGTCGAGCTGGTGGTCGCGCACGAGCTCGGTCACGCCAAGGCGGGCGACGTGCTCTCCGGTACGCTCGTCGGAGCTCTGGGCGCGGCGTTCGGGGCGTGCCTGCTCTACGTGGTGACCTCGGCGGGGGTCGTGCGGCGCCGCGCGGGGATCTCCTCCATCGGCGACCCGAGGGCGGTGGGCCTGGTCATGGGGTTGCTCAGTCTGGCCACGGTGCTGTCAGGACCGGCACAGAACCTGGTGAGCCGGCACATCGAGGCCCGTGCGGACGTTCACGCGCTGGACCTGACCAGGGATCCGGCGACGTTCGTCGCCATGCAGAAACGGCTGGCGGTCACCAACATCTCGGATCTGTCGCCCGACCTCGTGGAGTACGTGCTCTACGCCTCGCATCCCAGCGCGCCGCAGCGCATCGCGCTGGCGCGCTCCTGGGCCCGGCTGAACGGTCTCTCCGAGCCATGAGGCGCACGCTGGTGGTCACGAACGACTTCCCGCCCCGCGCCGGGGGGATCCAGTCGTTCGTGTACGGTCTCATCGCCCGCCGCCCGCCCGGCTCGGTCGTCGTCTACGCCCCCCAGTGGCCCGGCAGCGAGGACTTCGACCTGCGGCAGCCCTACCCCGTGGTGCGGCACCCCACCTCGCTGATGCTGCCCACCCCCGCCGTCGCCCGCCGGGCGGCCGCACTGATCGCCGAGTTCGGCTGCGAGACCGTGGTCTTCGGGGCGGCGGCACCGCTCGGGCTGCTCGCGCCCAGGATGCGCGAGGCCGGGGTCCGCCGCGTCGTCATGGTCACCCACGGCCACGAGGCGGGCTGGACGGCGCTCCCGATCGGCCGCCGGGTGCTCGCCAGGATCGGCGCGCACGCCGACGTGGTCACCTACCTGGGGGAGTACACCCGGCAGCGGCTGGCCAGGGTGATACCCGAGGACAAGCTGGTGCGGCTCGCGCCCGGCGTCGACACCGAGGTGTTCGCGCCCGAGGCCGGGAGAGAGCAGGCGCGCGCGGCGCTCGGACTGGGAGAGCGGCCGGTGGTGCTCTGCCTGTCCAGGCTGGTGCCGCGCAAGGGCCAGGACACGCTGCTGCGAGCCTGGCCCGGCGTGCTGCGGGACGTTCCCGACGCGATGCTCCTGATCGTCGGCGGTGGCCCGTACCGCAGGACCCTGGAGCGGCTGGCCAGGCCGATGGGCGGCTCGGCCCAGATCACCGGCCCCGTGCCGGAGGCCGCGCTGCCCGGTTACCTGGCAGCGGGCGACGTGTTCGCCATGCCGTGCCGTACCCGCCTGGGCGGTATCGACGTGGAGGGGCTCGGCATCGTCTATCTGGAGGCGTCCGCCAGCGGGCTGCCCGTGGTGGCGGGCTCCTCGGGCGGCGCCCCCGACGCCGTGCTACGCGGGCAGACCGGCCTGGTCGTCGACGGCACCCGTCCGGACGAGGTCACGGCGACCTTGGTCGACCTGCTCAAGGATCCGGCCGGGGCACGTGCCATGGGTGAACGCGGGCGCGAGTGGGTCGCGCGCGAGTGGAGCTGGGAGCTCGCCGCCTCCCGCTTCGCCCGCGTTCTGGAGTCCGTGGAGGCCCCCGACTAGCCGTAGAGGGACTCGACCTGCTTGGCGAAGTCGCGCATCACGACGGCGCGCTTGACCTTGAGGGTCGGGGTGAGGTGTCCGCTCTCCTCGCTGATGTCGACGTCGAGCACGGTGAACTTCTTGATCTGCTCGGCTCTGGAGACGAACTTGTTGGCGTTGTCCACGGCCTTCTGCACCTCGGCGACGATGGCCGGGTCGGAGCTGAGGGTGGCGAGGTCCGCGTCCGTCCTGCCGTTGGCGGCCTTCCACTGCTCCAGGGCCTCGGCGTCGAGCGTGATGAGCGCCGCGACGAACGGCCTGTCGTCGCCGACCACCATCGCCTGGCTGATCAGCGGGTGGGCGCGGATGTGGTCCTCCATCGGGGCCGGGGCGACGTTCTTGCCCGCGGCGGTGACGATGATCTCCTTCTGGCGGCCGGTGATGCGCAGGTAGCCGTCCCCGTCCAGCTCGCCGATGTCGCCGGTGTGGAACCAGCCGTCCTTGTCGATCGCCGCGGCGGTGGCCTCGTCGTTGTTCCAGTAGCCCTCGAAGACATGGCGGCCCTTGACGAGCACCTCGCCGTGCTCGCCGATGCCGATGGTGACGCCGGGGAACGGCTTGCCGACGGTGCCGATCTTGTTGGCCCCCGGCAGGTTGACCGAGGAGGGCGCCGAGGTCTCGGTGAGGCCCCAGCCCTCAAGCACCTCGATGCCCACGCCGCGGAAGAAGTGGCCGAGCCGCTCGCCCAGGGCGGAGCCGCCGGACACGGCCGCCGTCAGCCTGCCGCCGGTCGCGGCGCGCAGCTTGCCGTAGACGAGCCTGTCAAACAGGGCGTGCTTGAGCCTCAGGCCCAGCCCCGCGCCGCCGGTGGACTCCGCCCTGCTCCAGGCGACGGCGGTCTCCGCCGCGGCGTGGAAGATCTTCCCCTTGCCGTCGGCGGTGGCCTTCTGCTCGGCGGTGTTGTAGACCTTCTCGAACACGCGGGGCACGCCCAGCAGGAACGTGGGCTTGAAAGCCTGCAGGTCGGGGCCGACGTTCTTCATGTTGGGGGTGTGCGCGAGGACCGTGCCCGTCTCGATCAGCACGATCTCGATGATGCGGGCGAAGACGTGCGCGAGCGGCAGGAAGAGCAGCGCCGCCCTGTCGTCCACGGTGAAGAGGCGCTCCAGCGGGCCGTGCGCGACGTTCCTGGCGGTGAACAGCAGGTTGTCATGGGTCAGCCGGCAGCCCTTGGGCCTGCCGGTGGTGCCCGAGGTGTAGACGATGGTGGCCAGGTCGGCGATACCGCGGCTGGACCTGCGCTCGGCGAGCGTGTCGTCGCCGACCTCGGCGCCGAGCGCGGTCAGCTCGTCCAGGGCGCCACCCTCGATGCGCCAGACGTCCTTGAGGCCGGGCAGCTCCGAGATGCCCTCGCGGACCGTCTCCTCGTTCGAGTCCAGCTCGACGAAGACGGCCTTCGCGCCGCTGTCGGAGATGATCCAGGAGGCCTGGTCGGCCGAGGAGGACTCGTAGATCGGCACGCTGACCGCGCCGGCGGACCAGATCGCGTAGTCGATCACGGTCCACTCGTAGCGGGTGCGCGACATCAGTGCCACCCGGTCGCCGGGTTCGACGCCGGCCGAGATCAGGCCCTTGGCCACTCCCGCGACCTGGTCGCGGAACTCGCGGGCGGTGACGGCGGCCCAGTCGTCGCCGACCTTGCGGCGCAGGGCGACGGCGCCCGGCTCCTCTTCGGCACGCCGGAACACCGTGTCGGTCAGGTTGGCGGAGGCGGGGACATCCACCAGCACGGGGACGCTGTACTCGCGCACGGATCACTCCTGGAGACGCACGGATCGATGGGCTGCCTGGAAGCTATCGCGATAAGTTACGCATGAGTAAATTCGTCACCCAGGCGTTATGAAAGGCGATTTCACCGTACCAACTGCTCTCGCCTGGAGTCATTGGCCGCGCCGCCGTGTGAGGTTTGTTACTTAGGCCGGTATTTGTGGGTGGTTAGGATGTCCGGCATGCGGGTTCATGTCGTCAGCGACGTACACGGGAGAGCCGACGCGCTGGCCCGCGCGGGGGACGGCGCCGACGCCCTGATCTGCCTGGGGGACCTGATCCTGTTCGTCGACTACGACGACCACTCCCAGGGCATCTTCGCCGAGCTCTTCGGGGCGGAGCGGGCGGCGGAGTTCATCGCGTTGCGGACGGCCAAGCGGTTCGAGGAGGCGCGGGCGATGTCCTCGGCGCTCTGGGCGTCGCTGGAGGGCGGCCCGCGCGAGCACATCGAGCGCTCCGTCAGGCGGCAGTACGGTGAGATCTTCGCCGCGATGCCGACCCCCGCCTACCTCACCTACGGCAACGTGGACCTGCCGCACTACTGGCCCGAGTACGTGCGCGAGGGCCACCGGGTGCTCGACGGCGAGACCGTGGAGATCGGCGGCCTGCGCTTCGGCTTCGTCGGGGGCGGGCTGCGCACCCCGTACCGGACCCCGTACGAGATCGACGAGGAGGAGTTCGCCCGCAAGGTGGAGGCCGTCGGCGAGGTCGACGTGCTCTGCTGCCACATCCCGCCGGCGATCCCCGAGCTGCTCTACGACGTGGTGGCCCGGCGGTTCGAGCGGGGCAGCGAGGCCACTCTGGAGGCGATCCGGCGGACCCAGCCGCGCTACGCCCTCTTCGGTCACGTGCACCAGCCCCTCGCCGCCCGCACCCGGGTCGGCAGGACCGAGTGCCTCAACGTGGGGCACTTCAGGAACAGGGGCGTTCCCTTCGCGTTGGAGTGGTAGCCACCACCGGCCCCGCCGGGCGTACGCGGACGATCGTGAAGCAGTACGGTTGGCCCATGGCTGATCGCACCACCTCCAGCATCACGATCGGCGCGGACCGGTCGACCATCATGGCGGTCATCGCCGACTTCCCCTCCTACCCCCAGTGGGCGGGCCAGGTGAAGTCCGCGCGGATCCTCTCCACCGGGGAGGACGGCCGCCCGGCCACGGTCAGGTTCGTCCTCGACGCGGGTGTGATCAGCGACGAGTACACCCTCCGCTACACCTGGAACGGCGACGAGTCCGTCGACTGGAGCATTGCCGAGGCGGGGAAGATGCTCTCCGGGCTCACCGGGAGCTACCGTCTCACCGACGCGGGCGGCGGCACCGAGGTGACGTACGAACTCGCCGTCGACCTCAAGGTGCCGATGATCGGCATGATCAAGCGGAAGGCGGAGAAGGTCATCGTCGACACCGCCCTGAAGGGGCTGAAGAAGCGCGTCGAGACCCGATGAGGTCGCGGAACCGTCCCTCGGGAGGATGACGTGAGCCGGGTTCTGCTCTTCACCGGCAAGGGCGGCGTCGGCAAGACGACCGCCGCCGCGGCCACCGCCACCCTCGCCGCCCGGTCCGGCCTCAAGACCCTGGTGGTCTCCACGGACACCGCCCACTCGCTGGCCGACGCCCTCGGCGTGCCCGCCGCGACGGAGCCCACCGAGATCGCCCCCGGCCTCTCCCTGCATCAGGTCGACACCCAACGGGCGCTGGAGCGCCAGTGGGGCGAGCTGCGCGACTATGCCAGGGGCGTCTTCGCCGAGCTCGGCCTCGACGAGGTGACCGCCGAGGAGATCACGGTGCTGCCCGGCGCCGAGGAGGTCATCGCGCTGCTGGAACTGCGCGAGCAGGCACGCACCGGGCTGTGGGACGTCATCGTCATCGACTGCGCCCCGACCGCCGAGACGCTCAGGCTGCTGGCCCTGCCCGAGGCCCTCGACTGGCACGTGAACCGGCTGCTGCCCGTAGGCAGGCGGCTGCTGCGCACCCTCTCCCCGCTGATCCGCCGCCTGGCGCAGGTCAGCGTGCCGGAAGACCACGTGGTGGGCGCGGGGGAGCGGCTCCACCGGGGGCTGCTGGAGGTGCGCGAGCTGCTCACCGGGCCCGGCGCGAGTGTCCGGCTGGTGCTCACCCCGGAGGCCGTCGTGCTGGCCGAGGCCCGCCGCACGCTCACCTCCCTCAGCCTGTACGGCTACCGCGTCGACGCGGTGATCGCCAACCGGGTCTTCCCCTCGGAGGGCGCCGACGAGTGGCGGCAGCGGTGGGTGCGGGCCCAGGCCCTGCACCTGGCCGAGGTCGAGGAGTCCTTCGCGCCGCTGCCCGTGCACACCGTGCCCTACCTCGAGGCCGAGCCCGTCGGCCTCGACGCCCTCGCCGGTGTCGCCGAGGCCATGTACCGCGGGAGCGACCCCTTCGCCCCGCCCTCCGTCGACCCGCCGCTGCGGATCACCGCCGAGGGCGAGCTGATCCTGGCCCTGCCGCTCGCGGACAAGAACGAGGTGGATCTGGCGCGCAAGGGCGACGAACTGATCGTCAACGCCGGTTCCTACCGCCGGGTCCTGGCCCTGCCCGCCGCGCTGGCTCGCAGGTCGGTGCGGGAAGCCGCGCTCCGAGATGGATTTCTCCGGGTACGGTTCGAAGCGGGAGGGCCTGATGACTGATAACACGAATGACGCAGAGAAGACCCCGAAGCCGCGTGCGCCGAGAAAGCCGCGTAAGGCCGCTGACGTTGTGACCCCGGAGGTCGCCGATACCGGAGGCGCCGGGAAGGCCTCGAAGCCGCGTGCGCCCAGAAGGCCGCGTAAGGTCGCTGACGTCGTGACGCCGGAGGTCGCCGCCGAGGCCGTCGACACCGGAGGCGCCGAGAAGGTCCAGAAGAGCCGCCGCGCGAAGCCTGCCGGGGGAGCCGCGAAGTCCGGGCGTACCGGATCGGCCGAGCCTGTCAAGCCGGTCGAGTCGGCTGAGGTGAGGACCGAGTCCGTCGAGCGGATCGAGGTCGTGGCCGAGGCTTCGGATTCCGGGCGGCCCCCGACCTCGGAGCAGGCCGAGCGCGACGCGCGCGCCGAGTGGTTCGAGCGCGCCGATCGGGCCCGGCGCGAGGAGCGGACCGGCTGGACCCCGTGGGGCCGCCCCGGCGAGCGCGAGGAGCCGGGCGGGAACGAGGAGCGCGGGCGAGACGAGCGCGCCGGGCGAGACGAGCGGGTGCGTGAGGAGCGGGCCGAAGCAGGTAGGGACCCACTGGGCACCGCCGCCGAGGAGGCGTTCAAACTCTTCGACACGCTGCAGCAGAAGGCGGCCAGGGAACTGGGCAAGAATCTGATCAAGGGCACGATGACCGGTTTCGGCAGCGCGTTCTCCGGTGGCGGTCGAGGAAGAGAGCGGGACGTGTGGGAGGAGGCGGTCTCCGAGCCCGAGGAGTACATCTGCCGGGCCTGCCCCGTCTGCCGCGCGATGGCCGCGCAGCGTGAGTCGGGAGCCGCCGTCACCGACCACCTCATGCAGGCCGGTACCGAGTTGTTCGCCGCCTTCAAGTCGGCGGTCGAGGGGCTCGGCAAACCCGCGCCCGGCCAGCGGACACGGGAGCGCGAGGACACCCCCGTGGAGCACATCGACCTGGGGTGAGCCCAGGGGGAGAGGAAGAAACGGACAATGGCGCTGACCATCGGCGTGGACATCGGCGGTACGAAGGTCGCGGCGGGAGTCGTCGACGAGGACGGCCAGATCGTCGCGCACCTGCTGCGGCCCACCCCGGCCGAGAATCCCGAGCAGGTCGCCCACACCATCGGTGACGCGATCCTGGAGCTCGCCAGGGACCGCGAGATCGAGGCCGTCGGTCTCGGCGCCGCCGGGTTCGTGGACGAGACCCGGTCCATCGTCCGGTTCGCCCCCAACCTCGCCTGGCGCGAGGAGCCCCTGCGGAAGAAGGTCTCCGACCTGGTCGGCCTGCCCGTCGTGGTGGAGAACGACGCCAACGCGATGGCGTGGGGTGAGGCCAGGTTCGGCGCCGGCCGAGGGGAGAGCCACCTGGTGTGCGTGACCGTCGGCACCGGCATCGGCGGCGGCATCGTGCTCGACGGCTCCCTCTACCGGGGGCGCTGGGGCATGGGCGCCGAGTTCGGCCACATGCAGGCGGTCCCCCAGGGGCGTCAGTGCGGGTGCGGCAACCTCGGCTGCTGGGAGCAGTACGCCAGCGGCAGTGCCCTGGTCCACGAGGCCAGGAAGATCGCCGAGGCCGAGCCGGACAGGGCCGTCACGCTCTTGAAGATCGCCGGCGGTACGCCGGAACAGATCGAGGGCCACGAGGTCACCGAGGCCGCCAGGCAGGGCGACCCGGCCGCGCTGGCCGCGTTCTCCTCGATGGCCCGCTGGATCGGTCAGGGGCTGGCCGACCTCGTCGCCGTCCTCGACCCCGGCTGCTTCGTGCTCGGCGGCGGTGTCTCGCGCGCCGCGGATCTGTGGATCGACGAGACCCGCGAGTTCTTCGCCGCGCACCTGAGTGGCCGGGGGCACCGCCCGCTGGCCGACATCCGGCCGGCCGAGTTGGGTGCCTCTGCGGGCCTGGTGGGGGCCGCGGATCTCGCCCGCAGGCGCTGACCGGGGTCCTCCTCGAAAAGACGCGCTGAGGAAGGCCCCGCCGGGCCGCCCTCAGCGCGTCCGGCAGGAGCACCGCTCGGCCCTGCCCGGCTTCGGGCCGCGCCTGCCGTAGACCTCTGCCGTAGACCTCCGCCGGAGAGCTTGGGCGGTCGGCACGCACCGCCCGCCCGCCGACGGCCCGTATACCGATTAGGGACGGATGGCTGGTGTGTCCGGCGGTGCGCGGTTACCCTCGCGTCACGCGTCGCGAAGTGAGGCAGCCGTGGTGCTCAGGATCGCCAGCTACAACGTGCGTTCGATGAGGGACGACATCCCGGCGCTGAAGCGGGTGGTCGCCGCGCTCCGCGCGGACGTGCTCTGCGTGCAGGAGGCGCCCCGGTTCCTCTGCTGGCGCCGCAGGCGCAGACGGCTGGCCGCCTTCGGCGGACTGTCCGTGGCGGCCGGCCGCCGCAGGGGCGGTGTCGCCGTGCTGACCGGTCCCGGCGTGCGGCTGCTGCACGGGGAGGGGCACCTACTGGAGCCCTTCTTCCCCCTGGAGCGGCGGGCCATCGCGATCGCCGTGGTGGAGGCGGAGGGGCGGCGGGTCGCCGTCGGCTCCATCCACCTGGACCTCGACGAGACGGCCAGGCGCCGGCACGCGGGCGAGGCGGTGAGGCTCCTGGGAGAGGCGGCCGGCCGGTTCGGCGCGTTGCCGGTGCTGGCCGGAGACATCAACGAGCAGTCCGGGCAGCCGAGCTGGCAGCACCTCGCCGAGCGGCTGACCGACTGCTACCCGGTCTCACCGCGCGGTGACGGCTTCACCTTCCCGGCCAGGGGGCCGCACAAGCGGATTGACGCGATCTTCGCGGTGGCCGGCCTCCCCGTGCTCTCCTGCGGGGGTGTCGAGGCCGACCCGGCAGACCTGGTGGCCGCCACCGACCACCTGCCGGTGGTCGCTGAACTGGATCATCGGCACCCCGGACTTCACCTCTGAAGAGCCCGCTTTCCCGGGGAGCTGAGAAAACCGGTGGGATCAGGGTTTTCGTGACGAACGGTAGGGCGCCTTTCCGGATCGCGCCCGTCAACTGGAGAGACCAGGACGCGGGGAGGGGACGAGCCCCGTACCATTTGAAACATGACCCGTCGCCTTCCGCGGCGTGCGCTGGCTCTCTGCGCGGGAGGCCTAGTCCTGCTGTCCTCGCACACCTTTCCAGCACATGCCGATCCAGTCAGCCCGCCCGTGGCCGAGGCCTGGCAGGCTCCGGCCAGCGCGGGCCTGAGCAGTGACGGATCACTCTCCGACGTGGTGGGCATCTCGGCCACGAGTGTGTGGGCGGTGGGCCAGCAGAGCGTCTGGGACGTCTGGCAGAGCCGTGGCGCGATCACCCACTGGAACGGTTCCTCCTGGAAAGAGGTCGGCATCCGCAACGACCCGACGGGCGCGGGGCCCCTGCGTTCCGTCGCGGCGGCCTCGGCGTCGGAGCTGTGGGCCGTCGGTGAGGGACATGACGGTCTTCCCTACCTGGCGAAGGGAGACGGGGCGGCCTTCGACAGGGTCGTCGTCGACAAGCTGCACGCGGGTGACTGGCTGGGCGGGGTGGCGGCCGTCCCCGGCAGGGTGGTCGCCGTCGGCCGCCGTGACAAGCAGCCGCTGCTCGTGACCGGCACCGGTTCGAAGTGGAAGCTCACCCAGCTTTCCGGCAGGGGCATGCTGTACGGCGTGGCGCTGTCGGGCAAGAGCGACGGGTGGGCGGTGGGCGACGCCGCGGGCAAGCCGTTGATCATGAGGCAGTCCGGCGGGCGCTGGAAGCCTTTCAAGACCCCCGAGATTCCCGGCGGCTACCTGCGTGACGTCCACCTCGACGGGCCGAAGCGGGCACTCGCCGTGGGCGGCCTCTACCGGGGGGCCGGCGAGACCGTCCCGTTGATTCTGTCGTGGAACGGCAAGAAGTGGTCCCGGGTGTCCCCGCCCGCCGGTGACATCCGCCTGTACGGGGTGACCGGTGACCGCAAGGGCCACTTCTGGATCTCCGGGGTCGATCTGGACCGGCCCGGCGAGGCGTTCCTGCTCCGCTACGACGGGCACAAGGTCAAGGCGTTGCGCGGTCCCGAGAGCACCGACTCCCGGACGGTGAGGCTCCAGGCCGTTACCTATCTGCCGGGTACCGGCACCGTGTGGTCGGTCGGCCACGTGGTCGACGCCTCCGGCAAGTACACGGACGTGATCGAGCGTTTCGGCACCCCGGTGCACGCCAAGCCGTAGGGCCGGGCCCCGCTCAGATGACCGCGCCGTCGTCCCAGCCGGAGTCGTTGGGCGGACCGTCGCCCATGCGGACCACCAGCGCCACGAAACCGCCGATGAACGCGGCGACCGCGGTGAACAGCATCCAGCCCTGCAGGTTCCAGCTGAGCGCGGCGCTGAGCAACAGGTAGGCGGGCCCGCCGAACAGGGCCAACCATGCGATCTTGGTGGTGGCGTCGGTCTTGGGCAGTGGGGGTGGGGGCGGAGGCACGTAGTGCTCCTCCTCCTCGCCGTCACTCCGTTCGCTGTCGGAGTCGTCGTCGGCCAGGTCGTCCTCACGCAGGAGGTCTTCCTCGTCCGACTGCTTGATCACCCGTCGCGGAGGTTCGGCCGGCAGGTTCTCGCTGTCCGGCCACGGCTGATGTGCCGAGTCATGCTCGGCGGGGTCGTTGAAGGACGCGACGATCTGACGCCAGACCTCGTCCTCGTCACTTTGAGGTGTCACTTAGCTGGGCCCATTGTTCATCGGCCGATCACTTTCTCCCGGAGACCGCGCATCCTCCGCTCGGGATCAGTCTCTCTGCAAGGGTACAGACGCGTTCGTCTTGATGAACTCCAGGCTCCCCGCAAAGATCTGATCCGCATCGTTGTCAAGAGTCGCGACGTGGTAGCTGTTGGCGAGCTCCACCACATTCAGATTCCCCCCGGTCAGCCTCTCACGCAGAATACGCACACTCGCCGGTTTCACAACATGATCCTGTGGACTATGGAAAACCAGTACAGGCTGGGTGATCTTGCTTAGCTCCGACTGCGTCAGTGACCAGAGCCGGGGGAGGGTGGCCGCGGCCTTGACCGGTGTGCGCGGGTAGCCGAGCTCGGTCGCCCCCTCCTTCTTGATGTCTCCCGCCACACCGGGCACCGACGCGATCACGAACCTGAGCAGGGGGGCCATCCTGAGCAGCGGCACGTCGTTGGCCACCGACGGGTTGACGATCACCAGCCCCCTGATCCAGTCGCCGTGCACCTCGGCCAGCCGCAGCGCCATGCAGCCGCCGAGCGACAGGCCCATGACGAAGACCTCGGCGCAGTTGCCGCGCAGGTCCGCCAGGGACTTGTCCAGCTCGGCGTACCAGTCCTCCCAGCGGGTGTGGCTCATCTCCTGCCAGGTGGTGCCGTGGCCGGGTAGTCGTGGCAGCGACACGGTGATGCCCGCCGCCGCCAGGTACTCGCCCCACGGACGCAGGGACTGCGGCGATCCGGTGAATCCATGACAGAGCAGGACGCCGATCTGTCCTCCCGCATGGTGGTACGCCTCCGCACCGGGCATGACTGGCATCGCGGCTCCTTGTAAGGTTCGCCCGATCGTCGCACGACTGGGGCGTGTTTTGCGAGAGGTCGATTTGGGTGGTTCGGTGGTGTAGGTGACTGAGGCCGGAAGTGGGAGGATAACTCCAGGTCCTCGCCTGTCAACTGAAGGAGCATGGAGTGTTCTACTGGGTGGTGAAGGTGATCCTCGGACCCCTACTCCGCGTGATTTTCCGCCCGTGGGTGGAGGGCGTGGACAATGTGCCGAGGCAGGGGCCGGTGATCCTGGCCGGAAACCACCTGTCGTTCGCCGACCATTTCTTCGGTGTGCTCTTCCTGCGGCGCAAGGTGATCTCTCTCGGCAAGTCCGACTACTTCACCGGCCGCGGCCTCAAGGGCATGCTGAGCAGAGCCTTCTTCAGTGGTGTCGGCACCGTCCCGATCGACCGCTCAGGGGGCAAGGCCAGCGAGGCGGCGCTCCGCACCGGCAGGCGCATCCTTGACGAGGGCCATGTGCTCGCCATCTATCCCGAGGGCACCCGCTCCCACGACGGCCGTCTCTACAAGGGCAAGACCGGGGTGGCCCGCCTGGCGCTGGAGTCGCGCGTGCCGGTCATCCCGTGGGCGATGGTCAACACCTTCGAGGTGATGCCTCCCGGCCGCATCCTGCCCAAGCTGGGCATCCGTCCCGGTGTGAAGTTCGGCAAGCCGCTGGACTTCACCCGCTACTACGGAATGGAGGAGGACCGCCTCGTGCTGCGCGCCGTCACCGACGAGATCATGTACGCGCTGATGGAGCTCTCCGGCCAGGAGTACGTCGACAGGTACGCCGCGAGCGCCAAGGCCGAGGCCGCCCGCGCCGCCAAGGAGGCCATCGTTCAGGCGCGCGAGCGCACCTGAACGTCCCGGGCGGCCGGCCAGGCGGAGATCAGCGGGTCGACTCGCGGACGATCAGCTCGGGCTGGAACATGACCTGCTGGTGGGCGTGGGACTCCGGGTTGTCGCACTCGTCGAGCAGCAGTTCGGTGGCCACCCTGCCGAGCCGGTGGGTCGGCTGCCGGATCGAGCTGAGCGAGACCGCCGACGCCGAGGCGAAGTCGATGTCGTCGTAACCGATGAGCAGGACGTCCCGGGGGACCCGCACGCCCGCGTGGAGCAGCCCCCGCAGCATGCCGAGGGCCAGCAGATCGTTCGCGCAGAACACGGCGTCCGGCAGCCGCCCCTCGGCGACGAGCTTCTCCGCGGCCTGCTGCCCGGACCTGGCGTTCATCGCGTTCATCGCGACCTCCTCCAGCGTCTGCCCGGGGTCGCGGCCCGCCGCGGCCAGCGCCCGCTCGGCGCCGGTCAGGCGGTCGGAGCACTGGCGGATGGTGAGGGGGCCGGTGACGTAGGCGATCCGGTCGGCCCCGGCGGCCAGCAGGTGGGAGACCGCGAGGAAGCCGCCGGTGATGTCGTTGACCGCCACCGAGCACTGGTCGGCGCGCTCGGCGGGGTGATCGACCAGGACCACGTTGATGCCGCGCTCCCTGAGTTGGTCGAGCTTGGCCAGGCTCCCCCCGGCGGGGGTGATGAGCACCCCGCGGACCCGCTGCTCGGCGAAGACCAGCAGGTTGCGCTCCTCCTTGAGCCTGTCGCCCGAGGAGTTGCCCAGGATCACCGCGTACCCGCGCTCGCTGGCCGCCTCCTCGACCCCGGCGGCCACATCCGTGAAGAAGGGGTTGCCGATGTCGATGACCGAGAGGCCGACGGTGCGGCTGTGCCCGGCCCGCAGGCTGGAGGCGGAGCCGTGCCGGACGAATCCCAGCTCACGAATGGCCTCCTCGACCCGGGAGCGGGTGGACTCGGCGACCTTCTCCGGGCGGTTGAGCACGTTGGAGACCGTTCCCGGGGAGACTCCGGCCCGCGCGGCCACTTCCTTGATGCTCACCGAACTCATGTGCACTGATTAAAACGTAATAACCAGGCAAGTGCCAGTGAAGTCACCATCTACGGCTTACCTCCGGCTTTTAAGTAAAACGTTTTGCTCCATATCGGGCGGTCAGCCGGTCAGCAGTTTTCTGGCGATCCTGAGCTGCTCGGCGATCTGGTCGGACTCGCCCCCCTCGTGGCCGTTGAAGGCCCACACCCGGATGCCCTTGTCGCCAGCGTAGTGGTTGTAGGCGGCGAAGACCGTGGAGGCGGGGGTGATGCCGTCGCGCAGGCCGACGGAGAAGAGCGCGGGCGTGGTGTTGCGGGCGGCGAAGTTCATGCCGTCGAAGTGGTCGAGGGTGGCGAAGACCTGGTCGACCCGGTGGCGGTTGGACTTGAGGAACCGGCCGAGTTCGGCGTAGGGGTCCTCGTCGGTGATCTCGGCGGCCCGGCGGATGTGCGACATGAACGGCACGTCGATGAAGGCGAACAACAGGCCGGGTACCAGCGCGCTCACCGCCATCGCGAGGCCGCCGCCCTGGCTGCCGCCGGAGACGACGATGCGCGAGGCGTCCACCAGCGGGTGCGCGCGGGCGGCCTCGACCGCCCTGACCCCGTCGGTGTAGAGGCGCCGGAAGTAGTAGTCGTCGGGGTCGGACACGCCCTGGGTGAGCTTGCCGCTGCTCTGCGCCCCGGTGCCTCCCACCGGGTCGGGTGTGTCGCCGGGCCGCCAGCCGCCGCCCTGCCCGCGGGAGTCCATGACGAGGACCGCCCATCCGGCCGCGGGCCAGGTGAGCCAGTCGTGCGGCAGACCCCGGCCGCCGTTGTAGCCGATGTACTGCACCACACACGGCAGCGGCTCCTCGGCCGAGGCGGGCAGCAGCAGCCAGCCCTTGATCTCCTGACCGCCGAAGCCCGCGTAGCCGACGTCGAAGCAGCGGACCAGGGCCAGGTCCGTCTCCACCTCGGTGAAGACGGCGTTCAGGTCGTGCTCGCGGGTCTCGGCAAGCGTCCTCGCCCAGAAGGCGTCGAACCCGCCGGGTTCCCGGCGCTCGGGCCGGTACTGCCTGAGCTGGTCGAGGGGCATGTCGACGAACAAGAGACCTCCCGGGGGCGGAACGCGCTCCGACGCCCTGGGCGCCGGCCGATCACTACCGTAGGCCGTCGCGGTGCCCGGAGGTAGTACGCGGTTCCAGCTGGTGAAAACGTACCAATTCGATGATCCGCCCAGTGGCGTTGACGTGGCGTTGATGCTGCTCGCACCTGCCACTCAGCCTCTCATCGCTACTAAAACGTTTTAAGCAGCCTGCTTCGCGAACCGGCGGAACCGGCATCTGGAGCGCTACGGCCCTGGCCCGGCCGCCGAGGTCCCGCCGGCGAGGTGACGGCGGGACCTCACCCGGTCAGGTCAGGTGGGCGCGGATCTGGCGGATGTGCTCCGGCGTGGTGCGGCAGCAGCCGCCGACGAAGGCGGAACCCGCCGCGTTCCACCCGGCCGCCGCCTCGCCGAACTCCACCGGGTCGGCCAGCCCGAGCCAGCGGTGGTTCGCCGAGTCCCAGACCTCGCCGGAGTTGGGGTAGACCATGGTGGGCTTGCCCTTGATCTGGGAGATCAGGTTGAGCACGTGGCGCGGTGCCGTGCAGTTGACGCCGATCGCGATCACCTGGGGGTTGCCGGCGAACAGGCGGGCCGCGGTCCGCAGCGGGGTGCCGTCGTTGATGTGCTCGCCGTCGCGGCAGGAGAAGCTCACCCACGCCCGCATCCCCGGCGTCTCGGCCAGCAGCCGCCGGAGTGCCCTCGCCTCGGGGTAGGAGGGGATGGTCTCGCAGGCCAGCAGGTCGGCCTCGCTGTCGGCCAGGATGTGCCAGCGGTCGCGGTGCCAGTCGGTCAGGCCGTCCTCGTCGAGGTCGTACTTTCCGGTGTACTCGGCGCCGTTGGCCAGGTAGGCGCCGTACGGCCCGACGCTGGCGGCCACGGTGCCGGAGCCGTGGGTGTCCCTGGCCTGGGCGGCGAGGTGCACGGAGAGCAGGATCAGATCCTCGGCCTCGGCGGCGCTCAGTCCCCGCCGCAGGAACGCCGGTATGCTCGCCTGATAACTCGCCGTTATCGCCACCTCGGCACCGGCGGTGAAGTAGTCGAGATGCGCCTGCCGGATCACGGAGGGGTTCTCCAGCAGGAGCTTCGCCGACCAGAGGTCGTCTCGCAGGTCCGCGCCCAGCTCCTCCAAATGGGTGGCCAGGCCGCCGTCCAGAATCACCATTCCGCTACTTTATGTGGAGCCGCGAGGCCGGGGAGCCCGCTGTCCCGTACCGGCCCCGCCGGGCCATGCCCGCAATGCCGGGAGTCGCGGACCCGGGTGTCCCGCGCCGGAGAACGCCACGGGCGACGGAACTCGGCGGACACCTTCTCCGGGCCCGGTCGTCCGGTGGTCCGTCCGGGCCCGGAGGAGATCATCGCTTCCAGAACGGGCGGCGCCCGCCGGTGCCCACCAGGGCCTCCAGCACCTCCACGGCCCGCTGCCACAGGGCGTCCACGTCCCCACCGGCCCGCAGCTCCTCGGCCAGGGCCGCCAGCTCCGGGTGGCCGCCGAGGTAGACCACCAGGGCCGCGAGGCGGCTTCCCAGGTCCTCCAGCACGCGCAGCCGTTCGGCGGCGGGCAGGGACGCCGCGGCGCGCAGCCGCTTCAGCTCCTCGGCGAGCAGCTCCCTCGGCGGCTGCTGCGGGCTGCCCTGCGGCTCGGGGGCCGGTGCCGGGCGGGGCAGCATCCGGGCGCGGTCGTCGAAGCCGCCGGCCGCCGCCTCCTGCGGCAGGCCGCCGCCGATCGCGCTCGCCGCGAACTTCGGCATGGCGCCGGGAGCGGCTATCCCGGGCGGTCCCATGGGCGGGCTCGGGGCCGCGCTCGCGTCGGCGGCCATCGAGGTCAGCATCATCGGCGCCGCCGCGACGACGGGGCTCTCCCAGCCGCTGGGCAGCTCCACCGGCTGGATCACCCGGTGCCCGGGACCGCCCTCGGCGACCACCTGCGTGTCGACCGCGACGAAGGCGGTGAACCGGCAGAGCACCCCGTACCTGAGCGAGGTCTCCACGATCTCGGCCTCCAGCGACCGGTCGCCGATCGCGTAGCGGTCCTCCAGGGTCCGCAGCCGCCCCCGCGCCCAGATCGCCCGTAGCGCCGGGGTGTCCACCGTCGTCGAGGCGACCCGCCGCTCCCACGGCAGGCCCGCGGCGTCCAGGCCCCGTACGGTCAGCGCCCCGGTGGCGGCGCCCCGGTAGCGGCCGAGGACGGTGAGCGGGACGCCGGGGTAGATCGAGCCGACGTGGCCGACCGTCTCGGTGATCAGGTCGAGCCCGTCGGAGTGTAGGGCCAGGTCGGTGACCAGCGGGGCGCCGATCCTGCGGTGGATGTGCTCCATCGCCTCGTCAAGCCGGTCCTCGGACTCGACCAGCTCGCACCGGCCCCCGCCCAGCCCGGCGAGCCTGCCCAGGAACCCGGCGTTGACCGCCCTGTCGATGCCGACCGTGTGCACCCGCACACCGGCCAGCCGGGATCCGGTCCGCTTCAGGATCTGGTCCTCGTTGCCCACCTGCCCGTCGGTGACCAGCACCAGCACCCGGTCCCTGGCGGAGTCGGCGAGCAGCGCGGCGGCCTGCTCAAGCGGGGCCAGCATCTCGGTGCCGCCGCGCGCCTCCAGCCTGGCCAGATGCTCCACGGCCCGGTAGCGGTTGCGGTCGGACGCCGTACAGAGCCCCTCGCCGAGCCCGTCCGGCTGCTCCACGACGGTGTCGAAGGAGAGCACCGCGAACCGGTCGCGCGAGGTGAGCGTGTCGACGATGCGGGCGGCGGCGCGCCGGGCGGCCACCATCTTCCAGCCGGTCATGCTGCCCGAGCGGTCGAGCACCAGCACCACGTCCTTGGCCCTCGCTCCGGCGGGTGCCGCCTCGGGGACGACGGTCAGCGTGAACGTGCCCTCGCCGTTCTCGTCGTCGGGGGCCAGCGCCAGGGAGGTGGAGGCGCCTGTGGCCAGACGCAGGATGAAGTCGCGGTCCAGCCGCTCGCCCGGCTGGAGGCGGATCGTGCCGCCCTCCTGGAGAACCACGTGCAGGCTGGAGCGGATCTCGCGCAACTCCAGCCCCGCCGGGTCGACGGAGACGGCCAGCGAGAGCCGTACCGGGTTGGGGAAGCCGGGCAGCAGCACCGGCGGGGTGATCCGGGAGGCGTCGGGGACCGCGTCGGTGTCCGGGGTCCACCCGTCGCCCGCCCGCTCGCCGTCCAGCGGGGTGCCGGGGATGTAGCGGGGGGCGACGACCAGCGGGAAGCGGAAGGTGGCCGCGCCGTCCTCGTACGGGAGCGGCTGGTTCAGCGTGAGATGGACGGTGACCCGCTCGCCGGGCACGATGTTGCCGACCCTGATGGTGAAGACGTCGGGGCGGTCCTCCTCGGCGATCGCGGCCCGCTTGCCCTGGGCGATCGCCTGGTCGTAGTCGGCCCTGGCCTGGCCGCGCTCCTTGAGCACGCCCTCGATGACCCGCCCGTCGGCCTCCATCCTGAAGGCGGTCACGGCGGCGCGGTCGGGCAGCGGGAAGACGTACGTCGCCTCCAGTGCCACGTCGTGCGGGTTGTGGAAGCCCTGGACCACCTCGATGTCGGCCAGCAGGCCGGTCACGGCGGCGGTCACGTCCACGCTCTCCAGCGGCAGGTTGCCGCGCTCGGTGGTGAGCGTCCCCAGCCCGGCGTCCGGGACGGGCGAGCACTCCTCCGGCGACAGTGTTGCGATCGAGGTAATCATGGTTGCGTTCCTTCCGGAGGTGTGAGGCCGCGTTCGCGCAGGAGCGACAGGAGCTCCCGCGACGCGGCGGCGATCTCGGCGAGGTCGTCGGGTGAGGGGGTGCGTCCGCCGCCGCCGTCGAGCAGCAGCGTCACGCCGTCCGTCAGGCGTACGCCGTGCACGATCACGGCGGGTGGCCGGGTTTCCACGGCCGGATGGGGGGCCACTGCGGGTACGCCCGCCCGGGGCGTGGGCCGGTGGGACGGGGCCGAGCCGTGCGCGGCCTGATCGGGTGAGGCTTGGCCGGAGGGTGCCGGGTGGGACGCGGCCTGGCCGGGTGGAAGCGTGGCCCCGCCGGACGAGGCCGGAAGGGGCGGGGTGCTGGAGGGGGCAGGTTTCGGTGGTGGCGCGGGTTTCTGCGGTGGTGTGAGGCCGGTCTCCGCCGGGACCGAGGACGGCTCGGCCCAGAAGCGCGGGCGTGCCGTCCTGGGGGAGATCGTCTCGATGGCGTGCTCCGGCGACCGCTCGGGGATGCGGGCGATCGACTCCAGGGTCTGGTCGGTGGCTCCGGTCAGCTCGGCCTGGATCTCGGCGATGGTCCGGCCGTCGGCCTGGCGCCGCTTGACCGCGATGAGCTGGAGCAGGTGGCGCCTGCCGTACAGGGCCACCCGGCCGCGTCGGGCCAGGGGGGGATCGAGTAGGCCGATCGTGGCGTACCACCGGATGAGCCGCTCGTTGGGCACGTCCCTGACCCGCCCGTTGAGCTGGGCGGTGGGGGCCAGCGCCGCGGACGCCCGCTCAGCCAGTTCACCGATGGTCCATTCCATATGTCGATAGTGACACTGTCATCATGACACTGTCAATGTAAGAGGCTGGATAGGGATGCGGATAGATGGGTACGGACATTCCGTAGCAAACGGGAAACCGAGCTCGAAACAGGGGGAAAATTCCATGTCCTCGATCACCAGTCCACTCAAGCCAGAAGACAAGAAGGTCGTCGGCCAGGCGCTCCAGGGCGCGCTCATCGACCTGCTCGACCTGTCGCTCCTGACCAAGCAGGCCCACTGGAACGTGATCGGCCATAACTTCCGCACACTGCACCTGCAACTCGACAAGATCGTCTCGTCTGCCAGGAAGCACGCGGACACCGTCGCCGAGCGCGCGGTGGCCGTCGGATGCAACCCCGACGGCCGGTCCACCACGGTCGCGAACCACACCGAGGTGCCGCAGCTGGAGGCGGGTTACATCAACGACGGCAAGGTCGTCGCCGCCATGACGGACATTCTCGGGTCCATCATCCGCCGGATGCGCGAGCGGATCGCCACCACCGAGAAGCCCGACCTGGTGACCCAGGACCTCCTGATCGAGATCACTCAGGACCTGGAGAAGCACCACTGGATGATCGAGGCCCAGCGCTAGATCGTCTATGCTAAGGCGCCCCGGCCTTCAAGGGCCGGGGCGCCTTCCGCTGGTGGCGGGGCGAAGGCGCGCCAGGTCGTGGCCACTTCCTCACGGAGCGGGCCGCGTCCGGGCGCGTCTGGACGGCCATGAGCCTGGCCCCGTCGGGAAAGGCCGCGGATCTTGGATCGTTCGTTCCAGGGACGACTGTCAGGCGGGCGGAAGTAAGCAATCAAGATAAATCGGCCATGCCGTTTGGTGGATTCGCGAGGGACCGTTTGTCCTCTTCCTAGCTGACAGAGCATCAACCTCTTGGGTGACGCCCGCCCGCAGGGCGCGGGCCTACGTTCGTCTGACCACTTGCCGGGCAAACGTACAAGGGGAGACAGGTAGATGTCGGTATGTCAGGGGTCGACGCCGGTTCGGGCGGCTTTCACAAGGATGATCCCCATAGCCCCCCAGCAGCGAATGAACCGGCGATGAAGGACCGGCGACCGGGCTGTTCCTCAGCGGAGCGCCAGGCGGGCAAGGAACCCATCGCCGGGGACCGCCACGTCGAGATCGGCGGAGATGGCCGCACGCGAGGTCTCGCGAGTGCGTACGAGTCGGCTTCATGAGTAGGCGCGATCTGATCGGCGACACCCGCCCGCTGCCGGACATCACCTGGGCGGACGTCTTCCAGCGGTGCGCTCGGCGCACGCCGGATCTGACCGCGTTGGTCGCGGACGGCCGCTCCTGGACCTTCCAGGAGCTCGACACTTGGGCCAACCGGCTGGCCCACCTGCTCCGGGCGCCCGGCCCCGGCGCCACGGGTTCCGGCCCGGCCTCGGCTTCCGGTGCCGGTCCAGGTTTCGGCGTCGCGCCCGGTACCGCGGTCGCGTGCGCGATGACCAGATCGGTGCTCGCCGTCATCGTGCCGCTGGCTGTGTCGAAGGCCGGATGCGTGTACGTCCCGGTCGCTGTCGACGCGCCCGCGACCCGGCTTGGGGCGATCCTGGAGGACGCTCGCCCGGGGCTGCTCCTGACTGACGCGCCGGAGCTCACGATCTCGCTGCCGCCCGGGACCCGTCGGGTGGACCTGCCCCGGGACCGGTGGCAGGCCGACCTGTGTGTCCATGACCCCGCGCCGCCCGCGCCGTCGCCCGCGAGCTCGGCCGCCTATGTCATCTACACCTCCGGCTCCACGGGACGGCCGAAGGGCGTCGTCGTCGCCGACCACAGCCTGGTCAATCTCTACTACGAGCTGGAGGCCCGCTACTTTGGGCGCGGCGACCGCCACCGGGTCGCGTACGGCCTGCCGCTCGTGTTCGACGCGTCGTGGAACCCGCTGCTGTGGATGGCGGGCGGGCACGAGCTGCATCTGGTCCCGGACGACGTGCGCAAGGACCCAGAGGGCTATGTCCGGTTCATCCGGGAGCGGAGACTGACCGTGGTGGAGGCCGTTCCCACGCTCGTCGAGGCCATGGTGAAGGCGGGGCTGCTCGTCCCCGGGACACGGCCGGAGCTGCTGCTGATGGGCGGGGAGGCGATCAGCGGAACGCTGTGGTCCCGGCTGTCCCGGGTGGACGGGATGACGGCCGTCAACCTGTACGGTCCCACCGAGTGCACGGTGTTCGCCACCGCCTGCCGGTTGGACGAGCACGACTCCCCGGTCATCGGGCGGCCGATCGCGAACATCCGGGCCCGCCTCGTCGGCGAGGACGGCGAGTCCGTCCCGGAGGGAGAGCCGGGCGAGCTCCAGATCAGCGGGGCCTGCGTGGCGACCGGCTACCTGAACCAGGCAGGGCTCACCGCGGAGCGGTTCCCAGAGGAGGGCCGCGAACGGTGGTACCGGACCGGAGACCTCTGCCGGCTGCTCCCCGGTGGTCTTCTGGAGTTCCTCGGCCGCCTGGACGATCAGGTCAAGATCCGTGGACACCGGGTCGAGCCGGGCGAGGTCGAGCGGTTCCTGCTGGCCCAGCCGGGAGTGCGGCAGGCGGCCGTCGTCCCCGAGGGGCCCGAAGGCGCCCTCCGCCTCGCCGCCTACGTCGTTCTCACGGACACGGACGCGCGGGGGACCATGGCCGAGACGCTGCGGGCGGAGCTGCCCGACTACCTGGTGCCCGCCACGATCACCGTGCTGGACGCCTTGCCGTTGAACGCGAACGGCAAGGTCGACCGCTCCGTCCTCCGGCGAGTGGAGACCACGTCCTCGGTACCGCCGCGCACGCCGGTCGAGGAGCTGATCGCGGCGGTCTGGTGCGAGGTGCTCCCAGTGGAGCGGGCCGACATCCGCGACAACTTCTTCGACGCCGGAGGCGACAGCCTCCTGGCGGCCGAACTCGCCGCCCGGCTGCGGGCGGCCGGAATCCACTGCACGATCCGCGACGTGCTGCGGTTCCCCACGATCCCCCAGCTCGCCACCCTTGCCCACATCACATCCGGCATCCGGCCCAACGTCCCGGAAGAGGCTTCATGACCGACGACTTTGACGTCATCGTCGTGGGGGGTGGACCCGGTGGATCCACGGCCGCGTCGTTGATCGCGCTCGATGGGCACCGAGTCCTGCTTCTGGAGAAGGAGACTTTCCCCCGCTACCAGATCGGTGAGTCCCTGCTGCCCTCCACGGTTCACGGCATCTGCGCGATGCTGGGCGTGCGAGACGAGATCCTGCGGGCGGGTTTCACACCAAAACGCGGCGGCACCTTCAAGTGGGGGGCCAACCCGGAGCCCTGGACGTTCTCGTTCGCGCTGTCCCGGCGGATGGCGGGCCCGACCTCCTACGCCCTTCAGGTCGAGCGGACGAGGTTCGACACGATCCTGCTCCAGAACGCGGTACGGCTCGGCGTGGACGTGCGGCAGGAACACCGCGTGACCGGCGTGCTGCGCGACGGCGACGGCAGGGTCTGCGGCGTCCGTTACGTGGACCCCGAGGGCACCGCCCGCGAGGCCACCGCCGGGTTCGTCGTCGACGCCTCCGGCTCCGGTAGCAGGCTTCACGACGAGGTGGGCGGGAAGCGGGAGTACTCCCCGTTCTTCCGTAACCTCGCGCTGTTCGGCTACTTCGAGAACGGCCGCAGGATGCCACCGCCCAACTCCGGCAACATCCTCTGCGTCGCGTTCGACAGCGGCTGGTTCTGGTACATCCCGCTCAGCGAAACGCTGACCAGCGTCGGCGCGGTGGTGAGGCGAGAGGCGGCGGACAGGGTACAGGGCGATCCGGAGGCGGCGCTGGCCGCGCTGATCGACGAATGCCCGTTGATCAAGAGCTATCTGAGCGGAGCCAAGCGGTCGTCCTCGAAGCCGTACGACGAGCTGCGGGTGCGTAAGGACTACTCCTACGACCGGACCGCGTTGTGGTCGCCGGGGCTGGTACTGGTCGGCGACGCCGCCTGCTTCATCGACCCCGTCTTCTCCTCGGGCGTGCACCTGTCGACGTACAGCGCGATGCTGGCGGCCCGGTCCGTCAACAGCGTGCTCGCCGGGACCCTGGACGAGGAGCGTTGCTTCCGCGAGTTCGAGGACCGCTACCGGCACGAGTTCGCACTGTTCCGCGACTTCCTGGTGGCGTTCTACCAGACGCACACCGATGAGGAGTCGTACTTCTGGCAGGCAAGGAAGGTGGCCGAGCACCGGGGAGCGGCCGCGGAGGCGTTCGTCGACCTGGTCGGCGGCGTGGTCTCCGGTGACTTCTCCGGCATGGCCAGGGCGATGGCGGAGGCATCCACCCGGACCGATGACATCGGCGACGTCACCGGGATGCACGAGGTGGGCGTCATCTCCGAGGTCATGGCCGAGAGCGCACAGCTCCAGTTGCGCGGAATGCTCGGCGAGGCGATGGGTGACGAGCCGCCCATGTTCCCCGGTGGACTGGTTCCGTCCGGTGACGGCAGGCGCTGGAGGGAACCGGGCCTCGCGGTCTGAGTGACGACGGGTTGAGAAGGAGAGAGATGAACGACCATGCGATCGAGTACCCGGCGGAGCCGTGGAAGATCAAGTCGGTAGAGCCGATCAGGCAGACCAGTCGGCCCTACCGGGAGCAGGCGATCAGGCAGGCGGGCTGGAATCCGTGCCTGCTCCGCTCCGAGGACGTCTACATCGACCTGTTCACCGACTCGGGGACGAACGCGATGTCCGACCGGCAGTGGGCCGCGCTCATGACCGGCGACGAGGCGTACGCGGGCGCGCGCAGCTTCTACGTGCTGGAGCGGGCCGTCCGCACCTACTACGGCTACGAACACGTCATCCCCGTCCACCAGGGCCGGGGAGGGGAGAACATCGTGAGCCGGTGCCTGATCAGACCGGGCAGTCACATCCCCGGCAACATGTTCTTCCCCAGCACCCGCGCTCACCAGGAGCTCAACGGCGCGACCTTCCACGACGTGGTGATCGACGAGGCGCACGACCCGTCCTCTGACCACCCGTTCAAGGGCGACGTCGACCTTGCCAAGCTGGCGGCGGTGATCGGTGAGTACGGCGACGCGATCCCTTACGTCTCCCTGGCCGCGACTGTCAACATGGCCGGAGGCCAGCCGATCAGCATGGCCAACCTCGCCGCGGTCCGTGAGCTGACCGGGCGGCATGGAATTCCCATCATGTTCGACGCGGCACGGGCGGTGGAGAACGCCTGGTTCGTCAAGCAGCGGGAGGCAGGCTGGGGTGACAGGTCGATCGCTGAGATTCTGCTTGCCATGTGCTCGTTCACCGACGGCGCGGTGATGTCTTCGAAGAAGGACAGCTTCGCCAACATCGGCGGCTGGATCGGCCTGCGCGACGGCGAGCTGGCCGAGCGGGCGCGCAGCCTCGCCCTGCTCTACGAGGGGTTGCACACCTACGGCGGCATGGCCGGGCGGGACATGGAGGCCGTGGCCCGTGGCATCGAGGAGTCGGTGGAGGAGAGCAGCATCCGGGCCAGGGTCGGCCAGGTCGAGTATCTCGGGCATCGGCTTCTCGCCGCCGGTGTGCCGGTGGTTCGGCCGATCGGCGGGCACTGCGTCTGTATCGACGCGCTGGCGGTGCTGCCGCTCCTGCCCAGGGAGGAGTTTCCCGGACAGACCCTGGCGGCCGCGCTCTACGTGGAGGGGGGCATCCGCGGTGTCGAGCGCGGCGGCCTGTCCGCCGGGCGCGACCCGGTGACGGGGGAGAACCGCTACCCGCCGATGGAACTGGTCCGGCTGGCTATTCCCCGCCGTGTCTACACCCGGGCACACCTGGACATGGTGGCGGACTGCGTCATCCGGGTCCATGAGGAGCGCGACCGGATCAAACGCGGCCTCCGTTTCGTCCACGAGCCCTCCCACCTGCGATTCTTCCAGGCCAGGTTCGTGCCGGCGGACGGGGACAGCATCTTCGGCGGGTGACGGTCGCCCGGTCGGTGTGGGGGGCGTTCTCGGTCCATCCCGGCCTCATCGGCACCGAGCTGGGCCGCCCTCTCTCCAGGGAGGAGAAGGTCGCCGCCGGTTGGACGGATGAGGACGGCAACTGGTCGTCCTCCTTCAAGACGCCCGGGCAGGGCTCTGATCGATACTCCTGGCCACGCCCCTGACGCCGCCTCGGTGTCAGGGGCATGGCGCTCTTCGCCTGCGGACGGCGGTAGGGCCCGGCTTCCGGGGAGGATCGAACCGGATGTGGAGGCAGGTTCAAGCCGGGTGACAAAGCACGCTGGAGAACGTGAAAGCCCGTGGTTCACCTGCCGGGGCAGAGGAACCACGGGCGGGATGATGCTGATCAGGTGCAGTTCACCGGATATTCGACCTGCTTGGTCGGCTTGTTGTGGTTCAGTACCTCGATGGCGACCGTTCCGCCGGTCTTCGAATTCCGGTTCCAGTGGGCGGCCTGGAGATTGAGGAATCCGCTGGACCCGACCTTGTACGTGCGGGTGTCATCCGGCTTACCGTCGATGACCCACCGGTAGCTGATCTCCGTGTCCGGAGCCGCCTGCAAGGTCGCCCACGCGGTCGGGTACGGCGCGGCGTCGCAGTCGCCGTAGTAGGCCACCGAGGTCAGCCCGCTGATGCGGACCGTGCCCGGCGCCGGGTCCTTCGGCACACACGTCCAGGAGTAGGTCTGCTGGGTGAACGGCTTGTTGTGGTTGAGCACCTCAAGCCGTACGGTGCCGCTTCCACTGCCCTGTGCGGACTTGTTCCAGAAATCGCCGATCGTGTTGGTGACGCCGGGCTTGAGCACCTCGCTCCTGACCGGCCCCGGCTTGCCGTCGGCCACCAGACGGTACTTGACCTCGGCCTCGCGGTCCGTCGTGAACAACCCGTCCACGCGCAGGCCGAAGGAACGGTCGCAGTCGCCCGCGTAGCGCGGCACGAGCACGTAGCGGAAGGCCACATTGGCGTCATTGGGCTCTTCGACGCAGGTGAAGGTGTACGAGCGCTCGTCAGGCTGCGAGGGGCCGCCCTCGACCATGAGGCCGACCTTGTGCGGGCCGTTCCCGGCGGTGCCGAGGGTCCAGGAGGCGGAGACGTCCTGGGAGCGGGCCTGGGCGGAGGCGGGGAAGTCCAGCACCTGCTTCTGCCAGGCGGCGCCGTCCACGAGCCACCAGTACGTGACCTGCTGCGCGGCTCCGGCAGGGAGCGTGACCCGCCCGGCGGCCCGGTACGCGACCGGCTCCGCGCAGGTGCCCGCGTAGTCGCCCGGGGTGAGCTCCACGATCTGCCGTCCCGGCGTCACCGGAGGCTGCGTGGGCGTGGACGTCGGAGTGGACGTCGGAGTGGACGTCGGCGTGGACGTCGGCGTGGACGTCGGCGTGGAGGTCGGGGTGGGCGCCGGGCCGCTCTTGCAGGTCACCGCGTAGTCGGCGCGGCCGGAGTCGTGTCCGCCGGGGGTGAGGATGTGGACGGCCTTCCATCCGCCGGCGGAGCTGCCCACGCTCATCGGCAGCGTGACCTGGCGGATGCGCGACCCGCCGGCGGCGAAGTACAGCGACTCCGGCCGCCCTTCCCCGGTGATGCTGTCGATCCACCGGTAGTCGACGGTGGCCGGGGTACGCGAGACCTGGATGGTCGCGGTGAACCGTACCGTCGCCGGGCAGACGCCGTTGTAGCTGCGCGGGCTGACGTCCACATCCGCCGCCGACTCCAGCGGCCGTCCGGACTGGGCGGGCAGCGGGTGGGAGACGTCCCACACCTGTGCGGGACCGTCACAGGCGACGCTGAACCGCGCCTTGCCCGACAGCCCCTTCTTGCCCACGATCTCGATGGCCTGCCAGCCGGTGGTGTCGCGGTCGAAGGTCTGCCGGTCTCGCACGACCACCTTGCGCGAGCCGTTGACACGGAAGCTCTTGACGACGCTCTTGCCGCCGTCGCCGCGTACCCACCTATAACGGACGATGCCCTTGCCCTTGGCCACCACCACCGCGGAGAATCCCACCGTGGTCGGACACGCGCCCGACCGCTTGGCGGGACTCGCCTTCACCTGGGCCACGGCGGTCTTGAGCGCCGGGGCGGACGATGGGGCGGCGTACGAGGGGGTGGCGGCCAGCAGCCCGCCGAGCACCACCGTGCTCAGGAGCAACGCTGTCCTCTTCATCAGGTTCCCTTTCTTCTTTGCGAAAGGTTTCCATGATCAATGTCTCTACTTGGGAATCAGTTGGGTTTTAGTTGTAGTCCGGCCACGGCATCGGCCGGCCTGACCGCCGAACTCGCTGATGACGGCACCGAGTCGACCGGTGCGCCCGCTGAGTGAGACGCGGAAACGTTCATGGACGGCTGGCCCCTGACGGTCGAGCTGGCCGCCGCTCTCATCTGTCACCGTCGCCTCGCCAAAGGGGAGACGGACCTCAGGATCAGGCCTGGCCGCTGAGCCGGGCGTAGGCGGCGGGTGGCATGCCGACCGCGGCGGTGAAGTCGCGGGTCAGGTGGGCCTGGTCGGTGTAGCCAAGCTCGGCGGCCAGCGTGGCGAGGTCGAGGCCCTGGTAGACCCGCTCCGCGGCCTCGTGCAGCCGGAAGCGGCGGATCACCCACTTGGGGCCGATGCCGACATGGTCCCGGAACAGCCGCTGCAGCGAGCGCACCGACCGCCCCGATCTGGCGGCCAGCTCGTCGACCCTGGTCACGGACACGTCGTTCGCCACCATCGTCACCAGCGCCGCGACCTCTTCCGTCAGCGGATCCTGTTCCGGCCTCAGACTCAGCAGGAACGTCTCGGTGAGCGCGATGGCGGCCCGGGTGTCGGGCTCGGCCAGGACCTGCTCGACCAGGGTCGCGCCCGCTGCGCCGTACATCTCGTCGATCTCCACGAAGCGGCCGGTCAGCTGGGACACCGGGCCGCCGAGGAACGGCCGGAAGCCGCCGGGCCGGAAGCGCGTGCCGAGCACGCGGCCGCTGCCCCGCATCGTGTAGGAGAACCCGCCCTTGATCACTCCCGCGATCCGGTGGAAGTCCGCGGTGATCGTCATGTTCACGGTGGGGTGCGAGACGATGCGCTGTTCGTACGGCTCGGCGAGGTCGGTCCAGGTGACGACCCAGAAGTAATCCACATACGCCGAGATTTCGGGCGATGGCGCCTGACGGGCGAAATCGAAGGTGCTGAGCCCTGCGTACGGGTCGACCCAGCCGCGCTGTCGCGTTTCTACAAGCCGCGCCTCAGGTAGGCGGGGCACCATGGCTGCCATGGACGACATGATGCCGCTGATGACGCACGCCACCGAACGGACCGCGGGATTGGTGCGCGCGGTACGGCAGGAGCAGCTCGGGTCCCCGACGCCATGCGCGAAGTTCGACGTCAAGGACCTGATCAACCACCTCGAGTGGGTGGCGGAGATGTTCGAGTCGCTGGGGCGCAAGGGGCCGAACGTCGAGCAGGGACCTTACGCGGGTGACTTCCCCGAGCGGGCGGAGCGCATGCTGGCCGCCTGGTCGCGGCCCGAGGCATGGGAGGGGGCCAGCCCCGCCATGGGCCTGCCGATGACCATGCTGGCCCACATGTACCTCGTCGACATGGTCGTGCACGGCTGGGACCTGGCCAGGGCCACCGGTCAGGAGTACGAGCCGGACCCCGAGGCCGTCTCGCGGGCGCTGCACTTCGCCGACCAGATGGCGGAGACGGGCAGGCAGCGCGGTGCCTTCGGGCCGCCGGTGGCAGTGCCGGACGACGCCCCGCGGTTCGACCGCCTGCTCGGCGTCATCGGCCGGGACCCGGCCTGGACACCGTGATCCGCCCCAGCCCTTTAAGACGGCTCCCGGCACGGTGTCTCGTGCCGGGAGCCGATGCCTGTGCGCACTTCCGTGAGATCTACGGGGTGGATTCCCGCATGCCGCCGTCGCCGAACCAGACCAGGTCAGAGTGGAGTCGCCGGGCGGCGCTGCGGGCGCTCGTCCACAGGCCGAACCCGCGGCCGTTCGCGCCGACGGTCGTCACCGTGCCGCCCGGCAGCGCCATTCCGTAGGCCACCACCACCGCGTCGACCTCTTCGCCCTCCTCTCCGAACTCCTGGATCAGCGCGAACAGGCGCGGTGACCCGCCGGTCAGGGCGTACGTCTCTTCGCGGACATGTGCCAGATCCGCGTTGCCGGTGAGGCGTTCGCCGAAGCCCGGATCATGGCAGGCGGATGGTCGACCGAGGTCAGAGCGATGTTCCATGACAGGTGCTCTCTTCCTGCTGGTGCCGCTGAAGGTGGTTTGATGGGGCGATTTCGGCCGGTTTTGTGTCGGTTCGCTGGGGAGCCTCTCTGTGTCAGAGGTGAGCTGCTCCTTCTGTTCTCCGGTCCGCTTCAGCTCTATAGTGTTCTAGAGCACCAATGAAGTCAACGACTGATTTAGAGTGCACTAGAACAGGAGGCTCCCGATGGCTGACAAGCCGCAGGCAATGGCTCCGTACAAGCGGATCGCCGCTCAGATCAGGGCCAGGATCGAGAGCGGGGAGATCCGGCCGGGCGATCGCATCCCGTCGGTGCGGGAGATCATGCGCGACGAGGGAGTGTCCACCGCGACCGCCACCCGGGTCGCGGCCGTGCTGAGGGCGGAGGGCTACGCGGAGTCGGTGCCGGGAGTCGGAACCCTGGCCTGCCTGCCGAAGAAGGTCACGGCAGGTTCCGATCGCCTGCGAATGCTGAGGGCGACCGGGAACGGATATCGCTCAGGTGAGCGGGCCGAGATCCTGAGCGCCGGAATCGTCCCGGCATCCGAGGAGATCGCGGATGCGCTGGGAGTCGAGACAGGGACCTCCGTCGTTCGGCGGCGCCGTGCGTACCACGACGACAGGGGTGCCGTCGTGGTGTCCACCTCGTGGCTTCCCGGTGAGCTGGGCGAGGCGGCATCCGAACTGCTGGTCGCGGAGCCGCTCCCTCAGATGACCTTCGGGCTGGTCGAGGACCGAACCGGCCGAAGGGCCGTCCGGCGCCGTGACGTCGTCGCCATCAAGCCGGTCCCAGAGGACATCGCCTCGGTGTTCGGCGTGGAGAACGGCCTGCCGGTGCTCACCATGACCAACTTCTATTGGGACCAGTACGGTGACGTGACCGAGTACGCCGTGGATTTCCTCGCTCCCGAGTGCGAACTTTCGGCTGACTATGACCTGGAGTAGTCCCGTCCTTCGTCGCTGACACGGGTGGTCCGAGAGGCGCCTGTCGATTTCTTCGCGCGAGCGTGCGTTTCCCTGCAAAGCATCGCTCTCACTCCGGATGGTTCTGTGACCGTCATCCGGGCCGCGATCGGTCGTGTCAAACGGTCGAGAGGCAGGAGCACATGATGATCAATCCCGGGGAACTGGCAGGTGTTGCCTGGCGTATCAGCACTGGAAGCGCTGATGGCAACGGCCGGTGTGTCGAGGCCGGTCCGCTTGCCGACAGCCGTGGGCGGGTCGCCGTCCTGCACAGTCGCCGTCCCGGTGATGAGGTGATCGTCTATACCCGAGCCGAGTGGGAGGCGTTCATCGGCGGCGTCAAGGACGGCGAATTCGGCTTCTCCGCCGGATGATCGCCTTCGATCGCATATGGAAAGTGCAGCCTCAGGGGAGGCATGCGGTGCGCTGACCGGGATTTAACAATGAGCGTCGCTCTTTAACGCCATATAGTCTTCCGTTTCGTGCCTAAACGATCATCGGTTCTCTGGGCGGCGGCGATCCTTACCGCTGCGACCCCTGACATTTATTTCTGGATCACCGTGATGCTGTCCGGTACGGAGGGCGGCGGCGGTGGTACCTGGGTGACATGGGGGCGCTGCGCGGGGCGCGAGGCCGAGTTCGAGCTGCGCATGCTGCTCGGCCCGCTGTGGGACTTTCCGCTCCTGTGGCTCGGATCCGTGCCGTTGATCGCTCTCGCATGGGGAGGCGGAATCCTGAGTCAGAGGGGCGGACGTCCCCGGCTCGGCCGGATCCTGGGTCGCTCCGCCGCCACAGTGATGATCGTTCGCCACCTCCCGTCCCCGCTGCTGTTCATGTTCGACATGTCGGCGGGTTCCGGATGCGCGGAGGGCTGGGGTCCACCGGAAATGATGAACGGGGCCATCACGGCAGATCTCTGGTATCTGCTGCCCGCGCTCCTCGTGCTCCTCGCGGTCCGTACCCCGGGACCGCCTCCGAGGGGCGGCCTCGCCCGTACGGCGATCGCGGCGCCGCTCGTGATCGTGGTGCTTCTCGGGGTGGGCGCCGACGCCGCGCGAGGAAAGGTGAGCAGCGTGTCGGCGCTCGACTGCGCCGGATTCGGCGACGGCACCGTCTCGGGGCTGGACGAGAGCGAGAAAGAGTTCCTGTGCCGGGTCAGGGACGACTACAACTGGGGCGTGCCGGAGCTGGCGGACATGCCCGACCGTGATCTTCTCGGGTACGGCCGCAGGCTGTGCGACCTGGTGGTACGCGTAGGAGCAGGCGACGTCGACGCGCCCGCCGTGACGGAGGCGATCGGTGAGGTACACGGCCGCTCGCTGGCGGCGGCGCTGAGGTCGCTGTGTCCCAGAGTGGACGAGGTGGAGCGGGAGAAGGCGCGCCGGGCGCAGGAGGAGAGCGACGCCTACTTCGCGGCGGCGGAGAGGAGTTGCGCCGCCCATCCCCGGCACCGGCCGAGGATCGCGCCGGTACGGCAGGTCCGCGAGACCATGTGGGCGGAGTTCTGGGACATCTACGCCTGGGACGAGGGGAACGAGGGTGACGAGGTCGACGACCGGGTCGCCGACCTGGTGGGAAGCGGACCCGGCGCACTGCGCATCTGGGCGGCGGACGAGATCGGCCACGCGTGCGTGACGGGGGAGTCCTACCGGCGCCGTCCGCCGGTGGAGACCCGGGGCTGGGAGCAGGTCGTCGAGGTCGGCTACCAGAGCGGGGACGGGGTCCTGTCCATCGTGGACAGTCAGGGCGAGCGACTTCCCGACCTCGCGGCCGGAGGTCCGGGGAGCTACCGGGTCCGGGTCCACATCCGGGGACGCAAGGCCGTACGGGAGAACATCGAGGTTCCCGACGGCACGGTCCAGCTGCTGATCATGGTGTTTCCCGGAAAGGACAGGCGGCCCAGGATCTACCGCGACTACCCGTCGTCCTGAGCTCAGGTGAGGTCGGCGATTCCGAACCTCCGCATCGGAGCGAACAGTCGATGAAGGTCTCGGCGCGAGTCCGTAGACAGGCTGATCCATCTCCTCCCTGGTTCACGGCCCCTCCACGGGTTATGCCGATACCTCCTCCGTCGGACTGAGAGGGCTCCTCGCTCGCGGCTCAGAGGCTCGGTGTTCAGAGGAGATACCGGGCGAGGTCGGCGATGGGGCGGGGCGGGAGAGTTCGCGCGACAAAGGGGCGATCAGGAGCAGGCGCTGTCCTCCAACCGGTCCGGACGAGCCAAGGGCTCAAGCTTGTATCCCATGTCAAGGCCGAAGGCGCTCTTGTACGACGACATGCCGGGCGTCGGGCCGCAATGCAGCCCGGTGAGCTGGAACGGCCTTCCCCGGTCCTTGATCAGGATGCGTTTCTTCTCGTTGGCGATGAGGTAGTCCACCTGGAGATAGAAGGTGGAGTGGTGGCGTTTCTCGTTCAGCCGGACGATCAGCGTTTTCTGTTTGCCGTCGGGGAGCGAGATCACCTCCTTCTCGAAGTACGGCTCGCCCTCGGTTCCGTCACCGAACGGATTCCCGGCCACCACCTCCCGGGCCACCGGGACGGGTTCGTGGAGGTTGATCACCATGCGGGCTATCGGCGTGCCCCCTTGCGACGGCACGCTGAACAAGGTGCCACCCAGCCCGGCCGATCTTTTGAGGATCACCGGCCGGATGTCGACGATCCGGATCTCTCTTTTCCGCCGCCCCTCGAAATTGATCCGCAGGGTGAGCTTGCCGAGATTGACGCCCCCCATCGCCCGCAGCCGATCGTTCAGTTCGGAGGACACCGCACCGTTCTGCCGATTCATGATTTTCAGCAGCGAGGCGTCCGGTAGCACGACGTCGGCGAAGGCCATGGATCTGCCCTCGTCCTCTCCGTAGATCGTCTCCACGTGATAGTCGAGGTCGTCGTCCCCTCTGATCTCCGTACGGACCCCGTCCTTCAGGGCGGCGTCATCGACCAGTTCGGGCCACAACCACCCCAGGCCGGCCAGGGCCACACCGCCGACGACCGTGGCGACCACGCCGCCGATCCAGACCGCAGGCCTGGCATACCACTTCTCCTTGTTCTCCCCGGGCTCTTCCGCTGGCGGAGCCGCTGTAGCGGCTGGATCCCCCGCCTGCCTCTGGGCCGGTCGCCTCCGGGCCACCCGCTTCTTTCTCGCCATTGCTCACCGTCCCTTGCCGGGCGCGACAAAGCGGCCAGGATCGGCTACGCGTGTGACGCTGCGGCGGTCATCCACATCACGATCGGACCGTTATGCATTCTGGCAAACGGGGTGAATTCCAGCTGGGAATTCTTGTGCGTATCCGCCGCCGTGTGCCCACTCGCCGGTCGTGCCGGCTCACCAGGAGGCGCCCTCGCGTGGCGTGCGGGCGCGTGAGGATCTTGCAGTGAGATGCAAGTGGATCACCAGCCCCGCCCGTCATCTTTTTCGCGAAGGACGGTGTTCAGGCGTCGCGAGGGAAGAGGCACACATGGGCAGGAACAAACGGACCCTGGCGATCGGCGCCCTGGTGGGCTTCCTGGCTGGAGGATCGGGTGTGGCGGTCGCCGCCGCGGTCGCCGACGAGGTGATCACCGCCTGCGTGGCCCCGAACGGAAGCCTGCGGGTTCCCGATTCCACCGGCCAGTGCCCGGTGGGCCAGGAGACGGTCTCGTGGAACCAGACGGGGCCGGCCGGACCGCAGGGAGCGCCCGGCAAGTCCAGTGAGGCGTGGTCGGACCACTACAACGGCGCGATATCGGTCCCGGAGACGATGAAGGATGTCGCCACGGTGCCGGGGCTGCCCCAGGGCACGTACATCATGCTGGCCGATCTGGGGTACAGCGACGCCAGGGGAGGAGTGGACGCGTACGGCATCCAGTGTGAACTCCAGGTGTCCAGTGGCTCTATCTACGGCCAGGTGGCGAGCCGCATCGACAGGAAGGCCGTCGGGGAGTACAGCGGCTCCATGGCGTTCAACATTCCTGTCACGATCACCGATTCCACGGGTGCCGTCCGGCTGAGGTGCAAGACGTACGGCATGGCAGCCGGGAGGGAAGTACACGTCTCGTCCCCCACCCTGACGGCGATCTCCACGCCGAAGCTGACGACGAACCGCTAGCCGGCTCACAGGAGATACCGGGCGAGGTCGGCGATGGGGTGGGGGCGGATGAGCAGGTCGCGCAGGGAGTCCAGGTGGGCGCCGGGGGCGCCGGGGTCGGTCAGGCCGGTCTCGCGGACGGCGCGCTCCCAGCTCGGGTCGTCGCTCGCGGCCTGCTCCAGGCGCCGTAGCGCGCTCACCCCGTCGATCTCCCTGGCCAGCAGGGTCAGCAGGTGCGGCCACTGGACGGCCAGCGCGGCGAGCTTGGCGACCTCGCCGTCCGAGGCGGGGGCCGCCCCGGCGAGGGCGCGGCGGTAGGTCAGGAACGAGTAGAAGCGGAAGACGTTCACGTACCGCTTGATCTCGCGCGGGTTGAAGAAGGTCAGCGCGGGGAGCACGAACTCGATCGCCAGATAGGCGTTCTCGTCGCTGTAGAGGTCGTCGAAGACCCGGTCGGCGGCCTCGCGGGTCGCCGCGCACAGGCCGCCGACGGCGTCCGAGCACTCGATGCCCAGGGCGTCCTGGGCCAGCCGCGCCGCCTCGTCGAGTGTCGTCGTGGTCGGGCGCAGTGCCCAGATGGCGTCCTGCAACCGGCTCACCTGGACCGGGTCCGGCGGCTCGGCCGCCCACGAGCCCGATGCGAGCGAGCCGTCCGTCAGCGGGGACGGTCCCAGCGCCTCCACCGGCGCCCACAGTTCCAGTCTCCGCGCGCCCGCCGGTGGTACGGATGTACGCCGCCCCTGCACGGCCGCTCCCGACCGCGTGGCGGTGCCGGACGAGCCCGGCGTGGCCGCGTCGTGCGGGAAGGGCCGTGCGGGAGGCAGGGGACCGCGCGAACGCGGTCCGGCCGGATCCGGGGGCGGGTCGAGCCGTTCCAGGGCGGCTGGGGGACCCGCCGGACGCGGTCCGGCCGGATTCGGTGTTCGTATGGCGCCCGGGTCACCCGGTCGTACGGTCTCCAGGCCGGGGAGAACGTCCGCGGGCCGGACGGTGTCGGCGACGCCGAGCAATGCCCGTACGAAGGCGGGCAGCCGGTCGGCGTCGTCCAGCAGCGGCACGCTCAGCGGTAGCTGCACGATCTTCTCCAGGAACCGCCAGCCCAGGCCGGACCGCCCGCCGGTGGGCAGCGTCCCGGCCAGTTCCGGGTAGGCGGCCTCGACGTGCGCGACGACCACCTCCGGCTCCATGGCCAGCACGAACACGCAGTTGGGGAACTCGCCGGCGAGGAACAGGTTGATCGCCTCGATGACCTGCGCCACCGTTCCGGACGAGCAGCGGTCCAGGTCGTCCACGAACACCACCAGCGGGCGCTCCTCGGTGGCGACCAGGTCGAGGACCTGCCGCATGTCGGTCTGCACCAGGTGCAGGAAGCCGGTCTTGGACCGGTATCCGGGGGTGGTCGCGCCCTCGCCGCCCGCCCCGTCGGCCGCACCCGGGCCGAGCAGGTCGGGCTGCGTGACCAGGCCGCGGAACGCGTTGTCCGCCGACTCCCCGAAGAACCGGGCCAGCCGCAGCGCGCCCGCCCCCACCACGGCCGCCGCGCCCGCCGAGCCGACGGCCGCCGCGGCGTTCCCCAGCAGGGAGCCGAAGGCGGGCAGCAACGCGGCGGCGGCCAGCAGCGCCCCGGTGAGGACGAGGGTGGCGACCAGGCCGAGGGCCACCGGCGCCAGGCGGGTCAGCGCCAGGTGGTAGGCGCGGCTGCGGACCGCCTCCCGGTCGATCCTGGACAGATTCAGCTCCAGCCAGAACCGCTCCCGCTCGGCGCGGGGCAGCCGCCGGGTGACCTGACTGATGATCTCGTGTGCCAGTCCGGCCCAGACCTGCTCACCGTTCTGGTACATCCACGGGTTGAACCAGACCGTGGGCCGCCAGTCCGCCCGCCGCAGCGGGAGCGGGTCCGGCTCCGCCCACCCGGCGCTCCCCCGGGGGCGCCGGCCGGTCCTGGCCAGCACCTCGGCGTTGGTCAGCGTCCGCTCCGCGCGGGAGCCGGGCAGGTGGATCGGGGCGGGATCGTCCCCGGCGGCCCCGGGGTCCAGCAGGTCCTGGATCATCCGCATCAGGGAGGTCTTGCCGGTGCCCCACGGCCCCTTGACGCCGATCGTCAGCGGGGGCCGGGTCTCGGGGTGGCGGACGAACGCGGCGATGGCCTCGGCGTAGACCCGGTGCCCGAGCTGGTCCTCGGTGGTCCACCGGTCGGCGGTGAGCCTGGCCCGGGGCCGTACCGTACGGAGCCCGGCCCGGTGGCGGCGGAGCAGCGCCGAGGTCTGCGCCCGCTCGGCCGCCGAGAGCCGCGAGTGGCCGAATCTCCGCACGTCCGGATGGACGAACGTGGTCGTCTCGCCCAGCAGGCCCCACTGCCTGAGCTCGGCGGCGTCGCCGAGGATCTCGTCGATCGGCTCGCCCTCGTCGAGCAGGGCGGCCCTGCGCAGCAGCTCCCTGGCCGGCTCGCTCAGGTGGAGTTCGTAGACCCGCCGGACGATCTCGATCCCGCAGCCGGGCGGGGCGTGATCGCCGAGCCGCGCCAGGGCGCGGGTGAAGGCGGCGTGCGGGGCGGCGGTGTCCCTCGCCGGGGTCAGGGCGACACCGGCGACGGCTCCGTAGGCGATCAGGATGGGGGTGCGGGCGGCCGAGACCGCCGTGTAGCGGGCGAGCGCGTAGGCGTGCAGGTCCCCGACGCTGATCGTCCCGTCCCCGTCGAGGTCGGCGGCCCGCGTCATCAGGCCCTCCGCGATGACGTCGGTCAGCGTGCGCACCGGGCCGGGCACCGTCTCGTCGAGCCTCAGCGTGAGGGTCAGCGCCGCCGCCGCCACCCTCGGCTCCCCGGCCACGGCGAGTTGCCTGACCGGTTCGGCGGAGCCGTCAAGGGCGCTCCAGCCGAAGTCCACGATCAGCAGCACGGCGGCCGCCAGCGACTCGCCGACCTGCCGCCCGAACGTGCCGATCATCGATCCCAGCTGTCCCGAGGTCCAGCCGCCGTCGGCGGGCAGCCGGATCAGCAGCAGGTCCCCCTCCCGCGCCGAGCGCAGCAGGTTCCACACCCGCTCGCCGTCCGCGTTCGCCCCGCCGCTGGTCTCGGCGTCGACGGTGAACCCCTCGGCGCGCAGCGCGCTCGCCAGCCGCGCGTCCGGCCGCCCGGTACCCGGCCCCGCGGCGTGTGGCCCGGTGGTGTGCGGCCCGGTGGTGGAGGTGCCGGGGGGCGGCGTCGTGGCCCGGTCGTGTGGCCGGGCCGGGTGCGGGACAGGGGCCTGGAGCGGATCGGGGGCCGAGGGCGGGGCGGGAGCCCGGGGCGGGAGCGTGTCCGGCGGGGAGTCGAGGAAGACGAGAGCTCGGCGGGTGCCCACCCGGGGCGCGGCCTCGAAGACTGGATTCGCGAACGCGAGTCCCTCGCTCAACGGTCCTCCCGATCCGACAACGGTGAAGATTCCACTGTGGACGCGTCCGGCGGGACAGATGGCGATCTTGGTGATAGACCGACCTGGTTTGGCGGATGTTTGTCCTTCGGTTCGCGCAAAGTTTGCGCTCAAGGAGTCTCGGCGTTCATGTGAGTTCGATCGGCTTGCGACGTACCGTGAGGGACGACGAGGAGGGGCCATGCTTCGCCGATCGTTTGTGCGCACCGGAGGTCTGACCGCCGGTGCGGTTCTCGCGGGCTCGCTCTGGCAGGGGGTCGCGGGTGCCGTCGCCCCGAGCTTCGAGAGCCCCTACGGTCCGCTTGGCGAGCCCGACGCCAACGGGGTCGCGCTGCCCGAGGGGTTCACCAGCCGGATCGTCGCCCGTACCGGCCGCCGGGTCGGCGGGCTGCTCTGGCACCCGGCACCGGACGGCGGCGCGTGCTTCCCCGACGGCGACGGCTGGATCTACGTGTCCAACTCGGAGATCCCGCTGCTCGGCGGGGCGTCGGCCATCAGGTTCGGGCCGGACGGAGCCGTCGTCGGCGCCTACCGCATCCTGTCGGGCACCAACCTCAACTGCGCGGGTGGCCGCACCCCGTGGAACTCCTGGCTGTCGTGCGAGGAGATCTTCCGCGGCCGGGTCTTCGAGTGCGACCCCTACGGCTCGCGGGCCGCGATGCCGCGCCTCGCCATGGGCCGGTTCAAGCACGAGGCCGCGGCCTGCGACCCGGAGCGGCGGGTGGTCTACCTGACCGAGGACGAGCCCGACGGCTGCTTCTACCGGTTCCGGCCGGTCTACTGGGGTGACCTGACCTCGGGCACCCTGGAGGTGCTCTGCGCCTCCGGCTCGGGCGCGGTGACCTGGCGGCGCGTGCCCGATCCCGGCGCGCTGCTGAAGGCCACCCGCGACCAGGTCGCCGGTGCCACCCGCTTCTCGGGCGGGGAGGGCTGCCACTACGCGGACGGCGTGTGCTTCTTCACCACCAAGGGCGACAACCGGGTGTGGGCCTACGACACGGAGAACGAGCACCTGGGTGTCGTCTACGACGCCGACGCCCCGCTGAACGGCGTCGACAACATCACCGGCACCCCGTCCGGGGACCTCTACGTCGCCGAGGACGGCGGTGACATGGAGATCAACCTGATCACTCCCGAGCGGGTCGTCACCCCCGTCCTGCGGATCGCGGGCCACTCCAAGTCGGAGATCACCGGACCCGCCTTCTCACCGGGCGGCGACCGCCTCTACTTCTCCTCACAGCGCGGCGCCCGCGGTGACGCCGCCGGCACCGACGGCGTCACCTACGAGGTCACCGGACCCTTCCGCCGCTGACCGACGCGGCCTGTCTGACCACCTCGGTCAGCTCCTCGCGCAACTCGGCGAAGAGCGGGTCGGTGCGAGGGTGCTCCCCGTACGGCACGGCCGAGGCACGGTCGGAGACCACCCGGCCGGGCCTGCCGCTCAGCGCGAGCACCCGGGTGCCGAGGTAGACGGCCTCGTCCACGCTGTGGGTGATGAAGATCACGGTCGTGCCGGCCCGCCGCCACAGCTCGCGGACCTCCTCCTGCATGCGCTCCCTGGTGAAGGCGTCCAGGGCGGCGAACGGCTCGTCCATCAGCAGCAGCGCGGGGTCCGGGGCGAGCGCGCGGGCGATCGCCGCGCGCTGCTGCATGCCTCCCGACAGCTCATACGGCCTGGCCCTGGCGACGTCGGCCAGGCCGGTCAGCTCCAGCAGTTCGGCCACCCGCTCGCGCCGCGCCGCCCTGGGCAGGCCGCGCAGCCCGAAGCCGACGTTTCCGGCGACTGAGAGCCAGGGGAAGAGCCGGTGCTGCTGGAACACGAAGCCCCTGGTGGGGGCGGGCCCCGACACCGCCGCGCCGGAGGCGGTGATGGTTCCCGCCGACGGCGCGGTGAAGCCCGCCACCAGCCGGAGCAGCGTGCTCTTGCCGCACCCCGACGGGCCCACGATCGTCACGAACTCCCCGGCGGTGATCTCCAGGTCGATCGGCCCCAGCGCGTCGACGATCCCGGCGCGTCCCCGGTAGGAGTGCGACACCCCGGTGAGGGCGAGCGCGGTGTCCCGCGCCGCCCCCGGATCGGCCGCCGGGGCGGTCTTTCCGTCGTTGGCGGGAGCACTCTCGTGCGCGGCGCCGTTCGAGGTGGCCGGGTCCGCTCCGGGGGCGGTGGTGCCGGCGTCAGCTTCCGGCGAAGGCATCCGCGAGCTCCTGCGTGGCCAGGCCCTTCTGGAAGACCGCCGGATCGGGGACGGCGTCGATCTTCTGCTGGCCCTTGAGGAACTCGGCCGCGCTGTGCAGGTTCTCGGCGAGCTTGCCGGGAGCGTCCGGGGTGCCGAGATAGTCGGCGGAGCGCTGCTCGCTCGCGTCGAGGAGCACGAGCTGGCCGAGCTGGCGCGCGGCCTCGGCCGGGTCGAGGTTGAGCTGGCGGCCGATGGCCGCGGCGGCGGCGCCGGTGTCGCTCCTGGCCAGCTTGACCGCGCGGTCCTGCTGCTGGAGCCAGACGCTCAGCGCCTTCGGGTACTTCTTCGCGAAGTCGTCGCTCACCACCGCGAGGTCGGCGGTGAGCCTGCCCCGCTGGGCCAGCTCCCGGCTGGTGACCAGCGTCGTGCCGCCGTTCTTCTGCAGCTCGGCCAGGGTGGGCGTCCAGACGTAGGCGGCGTCGATGTCGCCGCGCTGCCAGGCGGCCTGGATGTCCGGCGGCTCCATGTCGAGGATCTTCACGTCGGACTCGGAGAGGCCGGCCTCGGTGAGCGCGGCGAGCAGGCTGTAGTGGGTGGTCGAGGCGAAGGGGGCGGCGACCCGCTTGCCCGCGAGGCCCTTGACGCCGGTCACCCCGCCCCGGGCGACGAGCGCCTCGTTGTCCCCGATCACGTCGAAGATCCACGGCACCCGGTACGGGAGGTTGAGCGGCGCGGACAGGCCGCGGGTGACCGGGCTGCTGCCCACCAGCCCGATGTCGAGCGAGCCGGCGATCATGGCGGTGTTCACGTCGCCGCCCGAGTCGAATTTGCTCCAGGTGATCTTGGTGTTCGGCAGCGCCTTCTCCAGCCACTGCTGGTCCTTGACGATCAGGTCGCCGTTGGGAATGAGCTGGTAGCCGATGCGCAGGGTCGCGGGGGAGCCGTCGGCGGCGGGCTTGGCCTCCTCCGTGCCGGACCCGCAGGCGGCCAGGGCGAGGGCGGCGGCTGTCAGGGCGAGAGCTATGCGTTTCATGGGGGTCTTTCCTAGGTACGGCCGCGCCAGGGAACCAGGCGACGGTCCAGCGTTTGCAGGAGGAAGTCGATGAGCAGACCTGACAGGCCGATGACGATGATGCCGAGCACGACCACGTCCGTCTGGTTGTAGCGCTGGGCGTCACGGACCATGCCGCCGATGCCGGGCACCCCGTTCACGGTCTCGGCGGCGACCACCGTGGTGTAGGCGACGCCCACGGCCACCCGCACCCCCGTGATGATCTCGGGCAGCGCGCTCGGCAGCACCACGCGGAGCGGCAACTCGTGCCGGCGGGCGCCGAGCGAGCGGGCCGCGTTCAGGTAGTCCTCGTGCACCCCGCGTACCGCGTCGGCGGTGGCCACCGCGACCGGCGGGAGCGCGGCCAGCAGCAGGAGCCAGATCTTGGGCTCCTCGTCGATGCCGAACCAGATCACCAGCAGGCTGAGGTAGGCCAGCGGCGGCAGGGTGCGGACGAACGTGACCAGGGGGCCGAGCAGCGCGCGCAGCGTGGGGACCATGCCGATCAGCAGCCCCAGCGCGATGCCGCCGCTCACCCCGTACAGGCAGCCGAGTCCGATCCGGCGCAGGCTGGTGAGCAGGTGTTCCTGCAGGGTGTGGCCGCTCACGCCGTCGGCGGTGGTGCGCAGGAACTGGTCCCAGACCGCGACCGGCTCCGGCACGAAGACCGGTGGCCAGATCTCGGCCATGGCCACGGCCTGCCAGATCGCGACCAGTGCGACGATCGCTCCGGCCCGCAGCGCCAGGGCTCGCCAGAGGGTACGGCCGGCGCCCGGCTCGGTTCCGAGGACGCTCACGCGACGAGCGCGGGGGCCGCCAGCCGGGGAAGGACGAAGTCGCCCACCCGCCAGGCCTCCTCCAGGTGCGGCCAGCCGGACAGCACGAACTCCGACAGGCCCAGCCCGGCGTATTCGCGGAGGCGTTCGGCCACCTCCGCGTAGCTGCCGACCAGCGCGGTACCGGCGCCCTCGCGGACCAGGCCGACCCCGGCCCAGAGGTTGGGGGAGATCTCCAGGGATTCGGCGGAGCCGCCGTGCAGGTCGGCCATCCGGCGCTGTCCCACCGAGTCCATCCGGGTGAATCGCGCCTGGGCGGCGGCGATCCTGCCGGGGTCCATGCCCGAAAGCAGCCGCCTGGCGTATGCCCAGGCCTCGTCGGCGGTGTCGCGGGCGATGACGTGGAGCCGGATGCCGTACCGGAGCTCGCGACCCGCCTCGGCGGAGAGCTTCCGCATCCGGGCGACCCGCTCGGCGATCATCGCCGGGGGCTCGCCCCACATCAGGTAGACGTCCGCCCCGGTGGCGGCCACCCGCTCGGCGACGGGGGAGGCTCCGCCGAAGTAGATGTCGGGGGTGTCGAGCAGCGGCGTGGCCAGTCCGCCGCCCGACAGCCGGTAGTGGGTGCCCCGGTGGTCGAACGGCTCGCCGGTCCAGGCGCGCCTGAGCACCTCGATGAACTCGCCGGTCCGTTCGTAGCGGGCGTCGTGGTCGAGGAAGTCGCCGTAGGCGCGCTGCTCCTGCGGGTCACCGCCGGTGACCACGTTGAGCAGCAGCCGCCCTCCGCTGATCTGCTGGAAGGTCTGCGCCTGCTGGGCGAGGAGCGTCGGCAGGGTGAAGCCGGGCCGGAAGGCCACCAGCAGCCTGAGCCGCTCGGTCCGCGCCGCGACCGCGCTGCACGCCACCAGCGGGTCGGGGCAGCCCGCTCCGACCGGGGTCAGCGCCGCCTCGAAACCCGCGGACTCCGCGGCCCGGGCCACCTGGGACAGGTAGTCGAGCGTCGCGGGCCGGTCCGCGGCGGCACCCGCCGCGACGGTGGTCGTGGCGGGCCTGACGTGGTGGCCGTCGCCGGTGGTCGGCAGGAACCAGTGCAAGCGCATCTTCGCCTCATACAGAGCTCATCCGGAACGGGCTGGTGCCCCCGATATTAATCACATAATACCTATCAAGAAAGAGGGAATTTAGACGGCACCCCCTCCGGGGCGCGGCGACCGGAAGCCGGGGCGGGCGCTCACCGCCCGGCTGGCCGGTTTCGAGGGTGTGGCCGAAGCGGCGTCCTGCCGACGGCCTTCCCGCCCGACGGGAAGGCCGGTCGCCGGGATCCGCGGGGGACCCCGTCGCCCGCCGCCGAGCCAGGTCCACGGCACCGGCCCCGCCGCGAAGAAGACGAGGAAGAAGGGTCAGAGGTCGCGGACCCAGATCTCGTCGACGATGTCGCCGTGCTGCTCCTTCTCGACGAGCTCGAAGCCCGCCGCCCGGTAGATGCGCCTGGCGCCCAGCAGCACGTCCCTGGTCCACAGCCTCATCCGCCGGTAGCCCGCGGCCCTGGCGAAACGCACACACTCCGCCACGAGCAGGCTGCCGATGCCCATGCCCCGCACGGACGGCTCGACCAGCAGCAACCGCAACTGGGCCGTCTCGTCGTCCTTGCGCACGCAGAAGACGCAGCCGGCCCGCTCGCCGTCCACCTCGGCGATCCAGCCCGCCTCGCGCGCCGGGTCGTGGTGGTCCACGTAGTCGGCCGCGACCCTGGCCACCAGCGCCTCGAAGTCCATGCCCCAGCCCTGCTCGGAGCTGTAGAGCGTGCCGTGCCGGTGGATCACCCAGCCGAGGTCGCCAGGACGCAGCGGGCGCAGGACGTAAGGAGAGCCCGTCCTCGGCTCCGCGCCGAGGATCTCCTCGATGGCCGCCATGCTCGCGACCAGCCGCCCGCGGTCCTCGTCGGTCACCCCGGCCAGCAGTTCGCGCACCTCTTCGGCCGCGCGCCCGTCGAAGAGCGCGAACCTGGTCCGGCCCTCGTCGGTCAGCTCGACCACCTGCCGCCGCGCGTCGGTGGCGGACCGCTCCCGGACGACCAGTCCGTCGCCCTCGAACCCGGCGAGCATCCGGCTGAGGTATCCGGCGTCGAGCCCGAGCAGCCGCCGCAGGTCGCCGGTCTCCATGCGGTCCGCCCGGTCCAGCTCGAACAGCACCCTCATCTCGGTGAGCGAGTAGGGAGTGTCCAGGATGCCCTGGTGGAGCACGCCGATGAGCCGGGTGTAGAAGCGGTTGAAGGCCCGGACCTCCGCCACGTGTCTCTCCATGGTTGACAGCATCAACGAATTCATTGACCAGGTCAACGAAATGGTGAGAGATCTTTGCGGGTGGGTAACTGTGAGATCACCGGCTAACTGCGCTAACTTCGCATTTTGCCTTGGAATGGACGATGAGCTGGGGCGGCGCGTGCCGTGCCCGTGGCGGGAGCATGATGGCTGAGGTCGCGTACATCGGTGGGTACACCCCGGACACCGAAGGATCCGGGCCGGGGATCACCCTGGTGGAGCTGGGAAGCCTCGTCCGGCTCGGCGAGACGCCCGCCTCCGGGCCGTCGTTCCTCGCCGTTCACCCCGTCCTCCCGGTCCTGTACGCGGTGGGGGAGGGCGAGCGCGGCACGGTCGGCGTCTTCGCCCGCGCCGGCGACGGCACGCTGAGCCCGCTCGCGCAGCGGCCCAGCGAGGGGTCGGCCCCCTGCCACCTGGCGGTGGACCCCACCGGCACGCGCCTGGCGGTGGCCAACTACGGCGACGGCACCCTCAGCGTGCACGGCATCGACGGATCCGGCCTGCTGACCGACACGTGGATCTTCCCCTACCGCGAGGGTGCCCACGCCCACCAGGCGGTCTTCGGCCCCGACGACGTGCTGTACGTGAGCGACCTGGGGGCCGACGAGATCCGTCGCTACCTGGTCGGCGACGAGGTGGTCCCGCACCCGGAAGGACCGGTCAGGCTCGCCCCCGGCATGGGCCCCCGGCACATGGCCATGGCTGGCGGCCACTGGTACGTGGCGGGAGAGCTGGACGGCACCGTGCGCGCCTACGACGCCGAATGGCGCGAGATCCACGTCGCCCCGGCCAGCGGGAGCGGGGGGCGGAACCAGCCCTCACACCTGGAGGTCCGCGGCAGGCTCGTCTACGTCGCCAACCGGGGTCCCGACACGATCTCGGTCTTCGCCGGCCCCGAGTTGGAGCCGGTCGCGGAGGTCGCCTGCGGTGGCGCCTGGCCGAGGCACTTCGCCATCGCCGACGGCCGCATGTACGTGGCCAACCAGCATTCGGACACCGTCGCCGTGCTCCCGCTGAAGGACGGCGTCCCGCGGCCCGCGGGGGAGGTCTTCGCCGTCGGCACCCCGTCCTGCGTGCTGCCGCTGCCCTGAGCTGCCGGTGAGAAGGGGGTCGGTGGTTCCGGGTGGGTATGACCCATGAGGTGGCCGGGGATTCCCGCAGGTGACGTGCGCGACCTGTTTGGCACTCCGGTGGAGGCGCTCATGCGTCGCTTCTCCGTCGATCGTGGGAGGCGACATATGAGGACTAGTTCTATTTGGTCTAGACCACTGACGCATCTGACGGCAGAATGCGTTTCGTCGGTGGCGGAAATCCGTCGCCGATCGGCCCATGCCCTTTAGTCTGATCATCTTGGCTCGGACTCATAACCGGAGGATGTCATGCGTATCGGAGTGCTTACCGGGGGCGGCGACTGCCCCGGCCTGAACGCCGTTATCCGCGCTGTCGTGCGTAAGGGAGTGGGCGTCCACGGGCATGAGTTCGTCGGGTTCCGCGACGGCTGGCGGGGTCCCCTCGAGGGCGACACCATGCCGTTGGACATCGAGGCCGTACGCGGCATCCTGCCGCGCGGCGGGACGATCCTTGGCTCGTCGCGGACCAACCCGATCAAGATCGACGGCGGCGTTGAGAAGATCAAGGAGAACCTCGCGAAGGGCGGGGTCGACGCGCTGATCGCGATCGGCGGCGAGGACACCCTCGGTGTGGCCAAGCAGCTCTTCGACAAGGGGGTGAAGGTCGTCGGCGTGCCCAAGACGATCGACAACGACCTCAACGCCACCGACTACACCTTCGGCTTCGACACGGCGGTCAACATCGCCGTCGAGGCGATCGACCGCCTGCACACCACCGCCGAGTCCCACCACCGCGCGCTGATCTGCGAGGTCATGGGCCGCCACGCGGGCTGGATCGCCCTGCACGCCGGCATGGCGGGCGGTGCCAACGTCATCCTCATCCCGGAGAAGCCCTTCGACATCGACCGGGTCTGCGCCTACGTCGAGTCCCGCTTCAAGACGAAGTACGCGCCGATAATCGTGGTCGCGGAGGGCGCGCACCCCGTCGAGGGCCAGATGACGCTGCAGGCGGGCGAGCTCGACGCCTTCGGCCACGTGAGGCTCGGCGGCATCGGCGAGAATCTCGCCAGCGAGATCGAGAAGCGCACCGGCAAGGAGGCCCGTACCACGGTGCTCGGCCACATCCAGCGCGGCGGCACCCCCACGGCCTTCGACCGGGTGCTGGCCACCAGGTTCGGCCTGCAGGCCATCGACGCGGTGCAGGACGGCGACTTCGGCAAGATGGTCGCCCTCCAGGGCACCGAGATCGTGCGGGTGGGTCTCGACGAGGCCACCAAGGAGCTGAAGACCGTGCCGGCCAGCCGCTACGAGGAGGCCGAGGTCTTCTTCGGCTGAGACGTCATCGCGGCCCCTCGCGGAGAGTGGCCGTTTGCAAGCGTTCTGCAAGCGTCCGGCCCTAGCCTCCCGACTGGGCGGCCGGCCGCCTGCGATTCCCCTCCATGTACGGCTTGCGCCCTGACCAAGCGGCCCAGCGGGCGCAGGCCGTACATCATCGCTCTTGGGAGTCGAACAAAGACGGGCCCTTCGGCGCCTGAGCGGCGGGCGGGGTGACCGGCTCGTGCAGCCGGGCCTCGGCGCGGCGCTTCTCCAGCCTGGCCAGCAGGGTGGCGTCGTGGTCCAGCTCCGGCTGCGACGGCGACAGGATGACGGTGAGCAGCAGGCCGAGGGTCAGCAGGCCCAGCACGGTCAGCGTGGGCAGCATGAAGTCGATGCCCTTGGCCCCTCCGAGCGGCGCGGGTGAGAGCCGGGGGTGCACCTCAAGCGCGAACATGCCGGTGTAGTGCATGCCGCAGACCGCCAGGGCCATGATCATCGCGGCGCCGCCGGTGGCCGGCACGCCGCTGATCCGCAGGCTGAACCAGAGCGCCACGATGGACGCGGCGATCGCGATCGCGACCGAGACCCCGACCAGCACCGGATCGTAGGAGAGGTGGGCCGGCATTCTCATCGCGAACATGCCGATGTAGTGCATGCCCGCCACGCCGAGACCGGTGAGCACGCCGCCGGAGACCAGCGGCACGAACCGCTCGCCCTGGTAGGAGACCAGGAACAGGCCCGCGCCCACGACGACGACGGCCAGGGCCGCCGAGCCGATCGTCAGCGGCACGTCGTAGCGGATCTGGCCGCCGCCGACGGAGAAGCCCATCATGGCGACGAAGTGCATGACCCAGATACCGGTGCCGCCGATGGACAGTGCCCCGCCCGCCAGCCAGCGGACCCGTGCCGCCCCCGCCGCCTCGCGGGCTCTGGCGGTGAGCAGGAGGCCGAGCATGCAGCCGACGCTCGACATGACATAGGCCAGCACGGGGGTGAGCAGGCCGTAAGAAAAGTGATCTACGTGGGACATGTTCCAGTTTTTCGTGAGAGAGAAATCGGTGGATTATTGCAGTACGCCGCTTTCTTGTTGAGAGGTAGGGCTGGCGTGTGACGGGAATCGAGGGGCCGTTCTGGCGGGCGGTCGCGGTGTTCCGCGTCGCATCCCTTGGGTACGCGGCGGTTCTGCTCATCCGTGCCGGGGGGTACGCCCACCCGGCGATCGGCTGGCTGGTGATCGGCGTCATGGCGCTGTGGACCGCGGGGACGATCTTCGCCTACTCCGTCGAGGAGTTCCGCGGCCGGCCGCTGCTCGCCGCCGACATGCTCGTGACCGTGGGCTGCCTGCTCGCCACCCCGGCGGTGCAGGGCGCCTACCAGGAGGGCAGCCTGCCGATCACCGGCACCTGGATGGGCGGCGCGGTGCTCGCCTGGGGCGTGTACGGCGGGCGGCGGCTGGGGGCCGTGGCCGCGTTGATCGTCTCGCTGGCCGACCTGTGGCTGCACGGTGTCCCCGGAGGGGGCTTCGAGATGCTGCCGATCAACGGCACCGTCCTGCTCTTCCTCGCCGGGACCGTCGTCGGGCACGTCGCCCGGCTGGCCAAGAAGGCCGAGGAGCGCATGGAGCAGGCGATCGAACTGGAGGTCGCGGGGCGGGAACGGGAGCGGCTCGCCCGGGGAATCCACGACTCGGTGCTCCAGGTGCTCGCGCTGGTTCAGCGGCGCGGGCAGGAGATCGGCGGCGAGGCGGCCGAACTGGGCAGGCTCGCGGGCGAGCAGGAGGCCGCCCTGCGCGAGTTGGTCAGGCTCAGGCCCGAGGCGCCCGCCGCGGGCACCGCGGACCTGTGCGCCCTGTTGCACAGGTACGGCTCGGCCACGGTCACCGTCTCGGCCCCGGCGACCCCGTTGATCCTGCCCGCGGCCACCGCGGCGGAGATGGCCGCCGCGGTCGGGGCCGCTCTGGACAATGTCGCCCGCCACTGCGGGGCGCGGGCGCCCGCGTGGGTCTTCGCCGAGAGTGATGACGGGCTGGTCACCGTGACCGTCAGGGACGAGGGGCCGGGTATGGCACCCGGACGCCTGGAGGAGGCCGCCGCCGACGGGCGGCTCGGCGTCGCGCAGTCCATCCGGGGCCGTGTCGCGGACCTTGGCGGCACGGTCAGTGTGATCTCCGCTCCCGGCCGGGGCACCGAGATCGAGATGTCGGTGCCGACCGGCTAGACCGCCTCTCACGGCCGCCACGGGGGGCGGGGCGGGCCGTCCGGGCGCTGTGCAGCAGGACGGGCACCTCCGGAGGAACGGGCCTAAGGTAGGCCAATGCGCGTGATGGTGGTGGACGACCACCCGATGTGGAGGGACGGGGTGGCCAGGGACCTGGCCGAGGCCGGATACGAGGTGGTGGCCGCGGTCGGGGAGGGACGGCAGGCGGTCCGGGTGGCCGCGGCGGTCCGACCCGAGCTGGTGGTGCTGGACCTGCGACTGCCCGACCTGCCGGGGGTCGAGGTGGCCAGGAGGCTGGCAACCTCGGAGCCGCCGCCCAGGGTGCTGGTACTGTCGGCCAGCGGCGAGCAGGAGGACGTGCTGGAGGCCATCAAGGCGGGAGCCTCCGGATATCTCCTGAAATCCGCGAGCAAGGAGGAGTTCCTCGACGCGGTCCGGCGCACCGCGGGGGGCGACGCGGTTTTCACCCCCGGGCTGGCCGGGCTCGTGCTGGGGGAGTATCGGAGGCTGGCGGCCAGACCCGCGCCCGAGGCGCCGCCCCGCCTGACCGAGCGGGAGACCGAGGTGCTCCGCCTGGTCGCCAAGGGGTTGTCCTACAAGCAGATCGCCGAGCGTCTCGTGCTCTCCCACCGGACCGTGCAGAACCACGTCCAGAACACGCTGAACAAGCTCCAGCTCCACAATCGGGTGGAACTGGCCCGCTACGCCATCGAGCAGGGCCTCGATGAGTCGTAGTCCCGACTAAAGTAACAAGGTCGAGAGGTTGTCTTTGCGCGAACGCGCGAGAGACTTGACGAAGCCCTACCACGAAGCCCCGCATATCCCCTCGAAGCTCCACCGGAGGTTGCACCATGACCATGTCCGCCTTGGGCGAGCCCTGCGTTCTGCTCAAACTGGGCGAGGTCGTCCTCAAGGGCAACAACCGTGAGCTCTTCGAGCGGAGGTTGCAGGCCAACATCAAGGCCGCGCTGAAGGATGTCGGCGTCAAGGTCGACGTCCGGCAGCGCCACGGCGTCATCGCGCTCTTCCTACCGGACGGCACCGAGGTCGAGGTCGCGGACACGGTCGCCGAGCGCGTCTCCTACGTCCCCGGGCTGGTCTGGATCCACCGTGCCTGGCGGGTGGCCAAGGATCCCTCGGCGATCACCAAGGCCGCCATCGAGCTGCTGGCCGACCGCGACGACGTCAGGCGCGGCGTCTCCTTCGCGGTCCGCTCCCGCCGCCGCGACAAGCGCTTCCCGCTCACCTCGATGCAGCTGGACCGCTCGGTCGGCGGCGAGCTCAACGACATCTACGGACTGCCGGTCGACCTGAAGCGTCCCGAGCTGGTGGTCTCCATCGAGGTCGACCGCGACGAGGCGTTCGTCTTCACCGGCGGGCTGCCGGGCCAGGGCGGGCTGCCGGTCGGCACCAGCGGCCGGGGCCTGGTCCTGATGTCCGGCGGCATCGACTCCCCGGTGGCCGCCTACCGGATGATGCGCCGCGGCCTGCGCGTCGACTTCCTGCACTTCTCCGGCATCCCCTTCACCACCTCCGAGTCCATCTACAAGGCGTACGCGCTGGTCAGGGCACTCGACAGGTTCCAGGGCGGGTCCCGGCTGTGGGTCGTCCCCTTCGGCAAGGCCCAGCAGTCCATCAAGGCCTCCGGCCAGGACCGCCTGGCGGTGATCACCCAGCGCCGTCTGATGCTGAAGACCGGCGAGGAGGTCGCCCGCCGCCTGCGCGCCGGTGCCCTGGTCACCGGCGACTCCCTGGGCCAGGTCTCCTCGCAGACCCTGCAGAACATCACCGCCCAGGACGACGCGGTCGACATGCCGATCCTGCGTCCGCTCATCGGCCTCGACAAGACCGAGATCATGGCCGAGGCCCGCCGCATCGGAACCCTGGCGATCTCCGAACTGCCGGACGAGGACTGCTGCTCGCTGCTGGCCCCCCGCCGCGCCGAGACCGCCGCGAAGGTCGCCGACCTGAAGAAGATCGAGCGTCGTCTGGACGCCGAGGAGCTCGCCGTCCAGCTCGCCGGATCCCTGCAGGAGTACCGGCTCGACGCCTGAGATCGGATCACCCGGCCCCGGGGGCGTGCCCGGGGCCGGGGGCCGTGGCGAGCGGATGGGTCAGGCGGGGGCCAGGGCGTCGACGGCCGCGACCTTGCCCAGCAGCGGCGGGAACCGCTCCATCACCTGGGCCAGCTCGCCCAGGTCGCCGTCGACCAGCGCCTGGGGGCCGTCGCAGAGGGCTTGGTCGGGGCGCGGGTGGACATCGATGATCACGCCGTCGGCGCCGACCGCGATGGCGGCGCGGGTGAGCGGCAGGACCAGGTCGCGGTGGCCACCGGAGTGGGACGGGTCGACGATGACCGGCAGGTGCGACAGCCGCTGGGCGAGCGGCACCGCGGAGACGTCCAGGGTGTTGCGGGTGGCGGTCTCGAAGGTGCGGATGCCGCGCTCGCACAGCACGATGTCGAGGTTGCCGCGCTGGGCGATGTACTCGGCGGCCATCAGCCACTCCTCGATGGTGGCGCTCATCCCGCGCTTGAGCATCACCGGCTTGCCTGCGGCGCCGACGGCCTGGAGCAGCGCGAAGTTCTGCGCGTTGCGGGTGCCGACCTGGAGCATGTCGGCGTAGGAGGCCACCAGTTCCACGTCGGCCGCGTCGACGACCTCGGTGACGACCGGAAGCCCGGTCTGCTCGCGCACGTCGGCGAGGATGCGCAGGCCGGCCTCGCCGAGCCCCTGGAAGGCGTACGGGGAGGTACGGGGCTTGTAGGCGCCGCCGCGCAGCAGGGTGGCCCCGGCGGCAGCGGCCATCCGGGCGGCCTGAAGGGTCTGTTCGGGGGTCTCCACCGCGCACGGGCCGGCGATCAGGGTGACCGTGCCGGGACCGATCGGCACACCGCCGACGCGGACCGTGGACCGCTCGGGGTGGTTGTCGCGGCTCACCAGCTTGTACGGCGCGCTCACCCGCATCACGTCGGCCACCCCGGTCATGCCTCGCAGGTCGAGGGTGGTGAACTGGGCGACATCGCCGACCAGGCCGATGATCGTACGGCTCACGCCCCGGCTGACGAACGCCTCGCCGCCCGCCGTGCCGATGACCTCCACGATCGCCTCGACGTCCTGCTCCGTGGCGCCGGGTCCCATGACGATGACCATGTCTCTCCCTCTTCGACGGCTCCGGCCGGTCCGACCGGCTCCGAGGTCTGTGGTGTGTTCGATGAAGGCCGGGAAAGGCAGAAGGCCCCGAGTCCGAAACCGGACCCGGGGCCTTCTGTTCGCCAGGCTGTCAGCGCAGCATCTGGTGGCGAACGGTCCGACTCACGGGTCCGTCGCCATAAAAAAACCAGAACGCTGTACGCATAGTGCGAAATGATAGCGCACGGTCAGAGCGCCCCTGTCCCACCGGGCGAGAGAACGTTATTCGGTAGCCGCCGGGGCGCCGCGAAGTCCGCGATGGCAGGATTACCACGTGCCATAGGGGAAACGGCGGAGGGAGTGATGGTGGAGCAGTCCGAACCTTCGTGGGAGGAGCCTCGCCTGCCTCCGGGCCAGTACGTCCCCCGGGGCCGACCGGTGATCCACTACGGCCGGGTGCCCCGGTTCCGCCCGGAGACCTGGCAGCTGCACGTCATGGGGGCGACGGCCTCGGGTGAGCAGCACCGTTTCACCTGGCCCGAGTTCTCCGCGCTGCCGCGTACCACGGTGGTGGCCGACTTCCACTGCGTCACCAAGTTCTCGATCATGGGTAACGAGTGGGGCGGGGTGTCCGCGGCGACGCTGATGGAGGTCGCCCCGCCCGCGCCCGGTGTGAAGCACGTGATGATCTGGGGTGAGTACGGCTACAGCGCCAACGTGCGGATAGGCGACTTCGACCGCTCACAGACGATGCTCGCGCTGGAGCTGGACGAGAGGCCCATCGCCCTGGAACGCGGGTTCCCGGTGCGGATGATCGTCCCGCACCTGTACGCGTGGAAGAGCGTCAAGTGGGTGCGCGCCGTGGAGTACCTGCTGGAGGACAGGCGCGGCTTCTGGGAGGAGCGCGGCTATCACAACATCGCCGACCCCTGGCGCGAGCAGCGCTACTCCTATCAGGAGGAAGCGGGCGAAGGTCCGCCCTGATCGGTCCGTGATCGGCGTTCGCCCCCGATCTCCGGGGTGGGTTGACTACGGTTTTCCGCATGTCGACCACGGGCTGGGTGCTGCTCTGCGCCTTCAGTGCCCTTCTCGGACTCGTCCTTCCCCGCCCGCGCCGGCGGCCCCCGGACCGGCAGGGCGGTCCGACGGACGAGGCCACCTTCCTGACACTGCACATCGCGGCGATGGCGGCTCCCTCGCTGCGGTCCGGGCTCACCCACGAGTCCGCCCGTAAGGCGGTCCGCCACCTGCGTACCCTGCTGGGCACCAGCGCCGTCGCGGTCGCCGACAGCGGCGGCCTGCTCGCCTGGGACGGCGCGGCGGGCTGCCACCGCGACCACGCGCCCGAGCACGCCAGGACCGTACTGGCCTCGGCGCGCCCGCACGTGGTGACCGGGAACGAACCGGCCTGCGACACACCGGGCTGTGCCACCGGGGGCGGGGTCGTCGTACCGCTCACCGTCGACGGGCGGGTGGTCGGGACGCTCGCCGCGTATGACGCCGTGGTGAGCGTGGCACTGGTGCGGACCGTCACCGAGGTCGCCAGATGGGTCTCGGGGCAGCTGGAGCTGGCAGAGGTCGACTCCTCGCGGCGGCGGACGATGGAGGCGGAGATGCGGGCGCTGCGCGCCCAGATGTCTCCGCACTTCGTCTACAACGCGCTGACCACCATCGCCTCGTTCGTCCGCACCGACCCCGAGCGGGCGCGGGAGCTGCTGGTGGAGTTCGCCGACTTCAACCGGTACGCGCTGCGCCGGGCACGCGACTTCACCACCCTCGCCGAGGAACTGCACTGCGTGGACCGCTACCTGCTCCTGGAACGTGCCAGGTTCGGCGACCGGCTCCGGTTCACCCTCAGGGTCGCGCCGGAGGTGCTGTCGGTCTCCGTCCCGTTCCTCTGCCTGCAGCCGCTGGTGGAGAACGCGGTCAAGCACGGCGTGGCCGCCGCGGGGCGTCGTGGAGAGGTGCGGGTGGTGGTCAGCGACGCCGGAGCCGAGGCTCACATCAGCGTGCAGGACGACGGCCTGGGCATGCCCCCCGAGCGGGCCAGGGAGCTCCTCGACGGCTCCGCGCCGCCGGGAGAGGAGGGCGGGATCGGGCTGGCGGGTGTCGACGTGCGCTTCCGCCAGATCTACGGCGAGGACTACGGTCTGGTCGTGGAGAGCGCCCCGGACGCGGGCACGACGGTGCGGCTCCGCGTTCCCAAGCTCCACCCCGCCAATAGCTATTTGTAGTCAAACCATTACCTGAAGTTGCCATGAGGCTTGCGGCGGGTGTGGTTCAGAGGGCAGCGTGGGGTCATGTTGCGAGTCCTGGCCGTTGACGACGAGGTCCCCGCCCTTGAGGAGATCGCCTATCTCCTCCGCCAGGACCCCCGTATCGAGCACGTCTCCACGGCCGCGGGCGGGGTCACCGCGCTCCAGGACATGGTCCAGATGATCGGCGCGGGCGAGCGACTGGACGGGGTGTTCCTCGACATCCGGATGCCGGGCCTGGACGGCCTCGACCTGGCCAGGCTCATCGCGGGGTTTCCCAACCCGCCCCGGCTGGTCTTCGTCACCGCCCACGAGGAGTGCGCGGTGCAGGCCTTCGAGCTGGAGGCGGTCGACTACCTGCTCAAGCCGGTCAGGGCCGACCGGCTGGCCGAGGCGGTACGGCGCCTGGAGTCCATGATTCCGGCTGCGGCCGACCCCGTGCTGGAGGACGTCATCCCGGTCGAGCTCGCGGGGCGGACGCGGTTCGTGCCCCAGCAGGCCGTCTGGTTCGCCGAGGCGCAGGGCGACTACGTCCGGCTCCACACCGACGAGGGCAGCTACCTGGTCCGCATGTCGCTGGCCGCCCTGGAGCGGCGCTGGGCGGGGTCGGGGTTCATCCGGGTGCACCGCAGCACGCTGGTCTCGGTGCGGCACGTGAGCGAGCTGCGCTTCGACGGCGGCAGGGTGATGCTCCGGGTGGGCAACGAGACGCTTCCGGTCAGCCGCAGGCACGCCCGCGAGGTCCGCGAACGGCTGGTCCGCCAGTTCCGTGACCGCCCGGCCGTCCCCGGTGTGGTCCGGGCCAGGCCCCTGCCCTCCGCGGCCGCCCTGCGATAGCCGCGGCACGCTCTCCGCGGGCCCCCGCGCGGTGATTCGCGCCCGTGCGGGCTTCCGGCCGGCCGTTCCGCGGTCGCCGTCCCCTTCGCGTCTCTCCGCGCGCCGACCGGCCTCGCGCCTTCCGTGCGCCGTTCCACGGCCGTACGGCTCATCGGCGTTTCCCCGGCACGGGCGGGTCCCAGGGGTCCCACGAGCCCCCGATCGACCGTTCGTCGCCCGCCGTGAGCCGTTCGTCGCGTCGGCACTCTCCGCACATCGACAACTACTGACCGTTAATCGCGCTGGCGGGAAAGCGCCGCTCGCTCGTCTGGACGCGCCTCTAGTGTTCCCTCATCGGAGAGCGAGACCCGCCGGATCAGGGGGGGACAGGGCCGTAAGGCTCGCACAGGACCTGATGCGCGGACACGGGGTGACCGCCGGCATCCGGCCACCGGGTCCTTGACCGGAAGGGGGAGGGGTCGCCGCTCTCCGATACGACGGGACGCCCGCGTTAGCCAGCGGGCCGGACCGTGATCCGGCCACACGGGGGCGGCCGGATCACGAGGACGGGCGTCCCGTCCGACCTTCCGGCAGGTCAGGAACTCACCCGGTCGCGGAGCTTCTTGAGCGCCTCGATGTCCTCGCGGTGCTTCTCGGCGCCGCCCGGTGTCTCGATGCAGAACGGCACCCCGGCCATCACGGGATGGCTCAGCATCTCGGCGAAGGCTTCGGCGCCGATGTGGCCGGAGCCGATGTTCTCGTGCCGGTCCTTCCTGGAGTCGCACACGTCCTTGGAATCGTTGGCGTGGACCAGCTTGAGCCGTCCGGGGGCGATCGCGTGCAGGGCCTCCAGAGTCTCCTTGACGCCCTCGGAGGTCGACAGGTCGTGCCCGGCGGCGAAGGCGTGGCAGGTGTCGAAGCAGACCCCCGCCTTGGGGTGCCAGTCGAGGGCCGCCAGGTAGGGCTCCAGGTCCTGGACCGTCGCGCAGAGCACCGCGCCCTGCCCGGCCATCGGCTCCAGCAGCAGGTCGGGCCCGTTGTCGGGGATCTCGTCCAGGAGCGGCAGGAGATGTTCACGCAGCTGGCGCAGCGCCTCGTCGCGGGACTGGCTCACCGCCGACCCCGTGTGGACGACCACTCCCTTCGCGCCGATCGCGTGGCCGCGCAGCAGGTTGTGCCGCACGGTGGCCACCGACTTCTCCAGCGTCTCCGCGCTGGGCGAGCCCATGTTGACCAGGTAGGGCGCGTGCACGAAGGAGAGCACGCCCGACTCGAGGAGCTTGGCGTCCTGGGCGGGGTCACCCGCGGCGAGCGCCCAGCCGCGAGGGTTGGTGACGAACACCTGGATCATCTCGGCACCGATGTCGGAGGCGTAGCGCAGCCCGCCCTTGGCGAGACCGCCGGTGACGGAGACGTGTCCGCCGATGGAGGAGAGAGAAGTCATGGTGACCTCAGTTTAGGCGGCGCCCTCGGCGCTTCACAGCCGACAGGCCGCCCACCTGACCTGCCCTCCCCGCACTCTGGGGCGAGGTGACCGGTGAGGGGCGCCGGCGGTGCGCTCAGCCGCGTCTCCCAAGGAGAATCGAGCGCCGGGTACCAGCAGGTTTGGAGTATGTTGCGGAAATCTGCGGCGAACCCTTGGCATAGTTTGGGGTGCTTGCCGCTGGACTGTACGCGCCGGTGGTGTGTGTACTGCTCCCATGTCTAACGTGCACTCCGCGCCGCAGGTCGCGGGGCTGGCCGCCTTCAACGCGCTGGGTATCGAGGAGGCCGAGGCCGAACTGCTGGCCTGCTGCGCCTGCCGGGACTTCGCCGCGCGGGTGGCGGCGTCGCGCCCCTACCGTGACCTCGACAGGCTGGCCGAGGTCGCGGAGGCCACCGTACGGAGCCTGGACTGGTCCGGCGTACGCGAGGCGCTGGCAGCCCATCCCAGGATCGGCGAGCCGCCAGGCGAGGGCGGCCCGGTGGCCGGTCGTTCCGGAAGGGAGGCGGCCTGGTCCCGCCGTGAGCAGTCGGGGGTCGCGGCGGCGGGGCGGGAGGTCCTGGACCGGCTGACGGAGGGCAACCGCGCCTACGAGCGGCGGTTCGGCCACGTCTACCTGATCTGCGCCACGGGCCTGTCGGCCGAGGAGATGCTGGCCCGCCTCACCGAGCGGCTCGGCAACGACGAGGACACCGAGCGGGACGTGGTCAGGGCCGAGCTCGCGAAGATCATCCGTCTGCGGCTGGCGAAGCTCCTGGGGGCGGCCACATGAGCCTGTCCACGCATGTGCTCGACGCCGCCCTGGGCAGGCCGGCGGCGGGTGTCGCGGTACGCCTGGAGCGGGACGGCGAGGTGCTCGCCGAGGGCGTCACCGACGCCGACGGGCGGATCGCGGGATGGACCTGCGGGGCGGGCGCCCACCGGCTGGTCTTCGAGACCGGGGACTACTTCGCCGCCCGCGCGGTGGACGCCTTCTACCCGCGGGTCTCGATCGACTTCACGGTGGCGGACCCGGGGGAGCACCACCACGTGCCCCTGCTGCTCAGCCCGTTCGCCTACTCGACGTATCGAGGGAGCTAGCATGCCCGTCGTTCTCGGACCCAACCGCTACGGCAAGGCGGAGACCCGCCTGGTCCGTGTCGTCAGGGACGGTGACGTCCACCACATCAAGGACGTCACCGTCGGCTCGGCACTCTCCGGCGACATGGAGGCGGTCCACCTCACCGGCGACAACGCCGCGGTCCTGCCGACCGACACGCAGAAGAACACCGTGTACGCCTTCGCCAGGAAGCACGGTGTCGCCCAGATCGAGGACTTCGCGATCCTGCTGGCCCGTCACTACGTGGACTCCCAGCCCACGGTCCACCACGCCCGGGTGGAGATCGAGGAGTACTTCTGGGACCGGATCCCGGTGAACGGCGACTCCGCCCCGGGAGCCGGGCACTCCTTCGTTCGCTCCGGCAGGGAGACGCGCACCTGCGTCGTCCACCACGACCGGGACGGCACCACCACCGTGGTCTCCGGGCTGAGGGACCTGGTGGTGCTCAACTCGACGGGGTCGGAGTTCTCCGGCTTCGCCCAGGACGAGTACACCACCCTGAAACCCACCAGGGACCGCGTCCTGGCCACCGAGGTCTCGGCCCGCTGGCGGCACCTGCCAGGCGTGCCCCCGAACGGGGACTCCTCCGGGGACTCCTTGGCGGATTCCCACTACGGGGAGTCCTACGACGAGGTGCGCCGCTGCCTGCTCGGCGCGTTCGCCGAGACCTACAGCCTGTCGCTGCAGCAGACGCTTTACGCGATGGGGGAGCGGGTGCTGAACACCCGGAAGGAGGTCTGCGAGGTGCGCCTGGCGATGCCGAACAAGCACCACTTCCTGGTGGACCTCACCCCCTTCGGGCTGGACAACCCTAATGAGGTGTTCTACGCCGCCGACCGTCCCTACGGGCTGATCGAGGGCAGCGTGCTCCGTGACGACACCCCCGACGCCCGCTTCGCCTGGGAGTGATGACCGTGGATTTCCTGCGACCCGCCACCTGGGCGGAGGCGCTGGCCGCCAAGGCGGACCGGCCGGAGGTGGCGCCCATACAGGGCGGCACCGACATGATGGTCGAGCTCAACTTCGACGTGCGAAGGCCCGCCGGGCTGCTCGACCTGAACCGGATCGCCGAGCTCGCGACCTGGAGTGAGGAGGCGGACGGCAGGCTCAGGGTCGGTGCGGGCGTGTCGTACGCCCGGCTGATCGCCGAGCTGGGCGATCGGCTGCCGGGTCTCGCCCAGGCCTCCCGTACCGTCGGCTCGCCGCAGATCCGCAACCGGGGCACGGTGGGCGGCAATCTCGGCGCGGCCTCGCCCGCGGGGGACAGTCACCCGCCGCTGCTCGCGGGGGACGCGGTCATCGAGGTCGCCTCCGCCGCCCGGGGCGTGCGGATGATCCCGGCCGCGGCCTTCTATCTCGGGGTCAAGCGCAGCGCGCTGGAACCCGACGAGCTGATCAGGGCGTTCTGGATGAGCCCGGCGAGCGGCCCGCAGTACTTCTCCAAGGTCGGTACCCGCAACGCCATGGTGATCGCGGTCTGCTCGTTCGCGATCGCGCTCCATCCCGCGGAGCGCCGGGTCGGCACCGGCATCGGCTCGGCCGCCCCGACCCCCCGGCGCGCCGTCGCGGCCGAGGAGTTCCTGGCCGCCGAACTCGACTGGGAGGCGCGGCTCGACCCCGCGCTGCTCGGGCGCTTCGGTGAGCTGGCCGCCGAGGCCGCCTCGCCGATCGACGACGTGCGCGGCACCGCCGACTACCGGCGTCACGCCATCGCGGTGATGGCGCGGCGCACCCTGACCTGGGCGTGGAACGACCTGCGCTCCGGGCGCTTCGAGAGGAGGGCAGGCTGATGCGCGTCACCTTCACGGTCAACGGCCGCAGCGAGACCGCCGACGACGTCTGGGAGGGCGAGAGCCTCCTGTACGTCCTGCGCGAACGGGTGGGCCTGCCGGGTTCCAAGAACGCGTGCGAGCAGGGCGAGTGCGGCTCCTGCACCGTCTACCTCGACGGGGTGCCCGTCTGCGCGTGCCTGGTCGCGGCAGGGCAGGTCGAGGGCCGCGTGGTCCGCACCATCGAGGGACTCGCCGACGGCGACCGGCTCGACCCGGTCCAGGAGGCGTTCGTCGAGTGCGGAGCCGTCCAGTGCGGGTTCTGCACCCCCGGCCTCGTCGTCCAGGCCCACGACCTGATCGAGCGGATCCCGCGCCCGTCCGACGCCGAGATCCGCGAGGCCCTGGCGGGCAACCTGTGCCGGTGCACCGGCTACGAGAAGATCCTCGACGCCGTACGCCTCGCCGCGGCCCGCAAGGCCGGTACGGGTCCGGGGCCGCGCGGCGAGGAGAAGGAGTCCCGTTGAGCGCCATCCTGATCGAGAACGTGCACATCGCCCCGGTCGTGGGCCCGGAGATCCCCTCGGGACACATCCACGTCGAGGGTGACCGGATCGTGGCCCTCGGCCCGGGCCCCGCCCCGGTGGTACCGGGTGCGGTCAGGATCGACGGCACCGGCTGCCTGGCCACCCCCGGTCTGGTCAACACCCACCACCACCTCTACCAGTGGGCCTCCCAGGGGCTCGCCCAGGACGCCACGCTGTTCGAGTGGCTGACGGCGCTCTACCAGGTGTGGGCCGCCATGGACGCCGAGGTGGTGAAGGGCGCGGCGGGCGCGGGGCTGGGCTATCTGGCCCTGTCCGGCTGCACCACCTCCAGCGACCATCACTACATCTTCCCGAAGGGGCGAGGGGATCTGTTCGCCGCGGAGATCGAGGCGGCCCGGGAGGTCGGGCTCCGCTTCCACCCCGCCCGGGGCTCGATGGACCGGGGTAGGTCGCAGGGCGGCCTGCCGCCGGACGTGGTGGTCGAACGGCTCGACGAGATCCTCGACGCCACGGCCGAGGCCGTCGACACCTACCACGACCCGTCCTTCTCCTCCAGGCTCCGCGTCGCGGTCGCCCCCTGCTCGCCGTTCTCCGTCAGTGCCGACCTGATGATCGAGGCCGCCGCGCTGGCCAGGTCCAAGGGGGTACGGCTGCACACGCACCTCGCCGAGACCCTCGACGAGGAGGAGCACTGCCTGCGGCAGGTCGGGCAGCGCCCGGTCGACTACATGGAGAAGCTCGGCTGGCTCGGCCCGGACGTGTGGTTCGCCCACGCCGTCCACCTGAACGACGACGACATCGACGTCTTCGCCCAGACCGGTACCGGCTCCGCGCACTGCCCGAGCTCCAACGGCCGCCTCGGCGCCGGCATCGCCCGCGTCTCCGAGATGCTGCGCAAGGGCGCGAACGTCGGCCTGGGGGTGGACGGCAGCGCCTCGGCCGAGCTCACCTCGCTCTCCGGCGAGATGCGCCAGGCCCTGCTGTTCCAGCGGGCCAGGTACGGGCCCACCGCGCTCACCGCCCGCCAGGCCCTGGAGATCGCCACCCTGGGCGGGGCGAGGAACCTGGGCCGGCAGGAGGAGCTCGGCTCGCTGGAGGTGGGAAAGCTCGCCGACATCGCCCTCTGGCGCACCGGGGCCTTCGCCTCCGCGGTCGCCGACCCGGTCTGTGCCCTGGTCTTCGGCACCCGGCAGCCACCGCTGGCCCGGCTGCTGGTGGGCGGCGAGACCGTCGTCGAGGACGACGAGCTGCGCACCGTCGCCCAGGACGAACTCGGCCGCGCCGGTGGCGAGGCCCACCGCCGCCTCATGCGGCTGGCCGCCGAGCAGGGCTTCACCGCGGGCCAGGAGGTCGGCGGATGAGGACCGGGCGTCGGGGGCGCTCAGCGGTGGATGTGATGATTGTTCTCCGTTTCACCGGGGTCAGGCATTCGCTCCCCACCGGCTCGCACGGGCGGGGGGCGAATGCCGCCCATCCGCCATTAGGGAGCAGGGTTGTCTGAGTCGTCGGGACATGTAGTGATCGCCCCGGACAAGTTCAAGGGCTCGCTGACCGGTGCCGAGGTCGCCGCGCGGATCGCCGCGGGTCTCGGGCCCGGCGTCGCCACGGTCGCGCTGCCGGTGGCCGACGGCGGTGACGGCACCGTGGACGCGGTCGTGGCCTGCGGGTTCACCCGGGTCGAGGTCGAGGTCACCGGCCCCGTCGGTGAGCCGGTCCTCGCCTCCTATGCCTGGCGCGACGCCCTCGGGGAAGGAGACGTGGCCACCGCGGTCGTCGAGCTGGCCGAGGCGTCGGGGCTGCGGCGGTTGCCGGCCGCCTCGGGGCAGGTCGCCCCGGCGGCGGGCTCGCTCGCGCACGAGGGCGTCGAGACGGCCCCCCTCACCGCGACCAGCCACGGTACCGGCGAGCTGATCGCCCACGCGGTACGGCGCGGGGCCCGGCGGATCGTGCTCGGTCTCGGCGGCAGCGCCTGCACCGACGGGGGAGCGGGCATGATGCGGGCGCTCGGCGTCCGCTTCCTGGACGCCGAAGGGCGGGAGCTCCCGTTCGGTGGAGCCGCCCTCGGCGACCTGGCGAAAATCGATAAATCCGGCCTTATCAAGATTGATAATGTCGAGTTCGTCGTCGCGGGCGACGTGGACAACCCGCTGCTCGGTCCGCACGGGGCCGCCGCCGTGTACGGGCCGCAGAAGGGCGCGAGCCCCGACGAGGTGAGGCTGCTCGACGCCGCCCTCGCCCGGCTGGCCGCCGTCGCCGCGCACACCCACGGCCTGGTCGGGGCCGCCGAGCACGACGGCGTCGTCCGTTCGATGGGCGTGGCCGGGCAGCCGGGCGCCGGTGCCGCCGGGGGAGTGGGCTTCGCCGCGCTGGCCTTCCTGGCCGCCGAGTTCCGGCCCGGCATCGAATACCTCCTCGACCTGCTCGGATTCCACGACAGCCTGGAGGGCGCGCGCCTCGTCGTCACCGGTGAGGGCTCGCTCGACGAGCAGACGCTGCGCGGCAAGGCGCCCGCGGGGGTCGCGAGCGCCGCGGCCAAGGCGGGAGTCCCCGTGGTCGTGGTCTGCGGGCGCCGGGCTCTCGGCGACGAGGAGCTGAGCGCGGCGGGCATCACGGCCGCCTACGCGCTCACCGACATCGAGCCCGACCCGGCCGTGTGCATGTCGCAGGCGGGCCCGCTGCTCGAACGGCTCGCGCGCACGGTCGCCGAGAGGCACCTTTGAGCGCCGTTCCGGCGCCGTCCGGGCACGGCGGGAAGGGGACGCGGGGCCGATGAGCGTGAGCGGGGTACGGGCGCCCAGGCCGGCGCGTTCCGCGGCGAGAAGCGGGCAGGAACGGAGAGCCGATGAGTGCGAGGGCTGAGGACGTGCTGGATCTGGTCATCCGGTCCCGCCGGGCCGTGCTGCCCGGGAAGGAGGGACCGGCGGCCGTCGCGGTAAGGGACGGGAAGATCGTCGGGGTGCATGCCCACGACGCCGAGCTGAACGCCGCCGAGCAGGTCGACCTCGGCGGTGTCGCGCTGCTGCCGGGCCTCGTCGACACCCATGTGCACGTCAACGAGCCCGGCCGGACCCACTGGGAGGGGTTCGCCTCCGCCACCCGGGCCGCCGCGGCGGGCGGGGTGACCACCATCGTGGACATGCCGCTCAACTCGCTGCCGCCGACCGTGAACGCGGACGCCCTGGCGGTGAAGAGGAGCGCCGCGGACGGGCAGTGCGCGGTGGACGTCGCCTTCTGGGGCGGCGCGATCCCCGGCAACGTCGCGGACCTGAGGGCGCTGCACGAGGCGGGTGTGCGCGGGTTCAAGTGCTTCCTGTCCCCGTCGGGGGTGGAGGAGTTCCCGCCGCTGGACACGGACGGGCTGCGGGCGGCCATGGTGGAGATCGCCTCCTTTGACGGCCTGCTGGTCGTGCACGCCGAGGACCCCGCGCTGCTCGCGGACCCGGTGGGACCGCGGTATCCGGAGTTCCTCGACTCCCGCCCCGGGGAGGCCGAGCGCCGTGCCGTCGAGCGGGTCGCCGCGCTGGCCGCGGAGACCGGGGTGCGGGCGCACATCCTGCACGTGTCGTCCGCGCTCTGCCTGGAACCGCTGGCCAGGGCCAGGCAGGAGGGGATCAGGCTCACCGCGGAGACCTGCCCGCACTACCTCACGCTGGTGGCCGAGGAGGTGCCCGAGGGCGCCACCCAGTTCAAGTGCTGCCCGCCGATCCGTTCCTCGGCCAACCGCGACGAGCTCTGGCGCGGGCTCGCCGACGGGGTGCTCGGCTGCGTCGTCTCCGACCACTCGCCCTCCACCCCCGACCTGAAGGTGCCCGACTTCGCCGCCGCCTGGGGTGGTATCTCCTCCCTCCAGCTCGGCCTGACCGCGGTCTGGACCGAGGCGGCGCGGCGCGGGCACGGTCTGGGCGACGTCGTGCGCTGGATGGCCACCCGCCCGGCCGAACTGGCCGGGTTGCGCGGCAAGGGCGCCATCGTCGAGGGCGCCGACGCGGACCTGGTCGCCTTCGACGCCGACGCCGTCCACACCGTGGACGTCGCCAGGCTGCACCACAGGAACCCGGTTACGCCCTATCACGGCAGGACGCTCACCGGCGCGGTCCGCACGACCTGGCTGCGCGGCCGGGCCGTGCGGAAGGACTTCAGGGGCGTCCTGCTTTAGCGCTCCCGCGGAACGATCCGGCGGCCAGGATTCCGCTCCTCGTGAGAAAGGTTCTCTCCTTGATCGAGTTCACCGCACTGCCCGACCTCGCCCTGCGCGCCCTCGGTGGCTCGGTGATCGCGGCCAACGACGAGTCCTTCGCGGAGAAGGAGAGCCTCATCAGGCCGGGGCGCCCCGGCTTCCGCCCGCACACCTTCGGCGCCAAGGGCCAGGTCTACGACGGCTGGGAGACCCGCAGGCGGCGCGAGCCCGGCCACGACTGGGCCCTGGTCAGGCTCGGCATGCCCGGGGTGGTCCGGGGTGTCGTGATCGACACCGCCTGGTTCAAGGGAAACTACCCGCCGCACGCCTCCGTCGAGGCGTGCGAGGCCGAGGGCTATCCGACGGTCGCCGAACTGGAGACGGCCGACTGGGTGGAGATCGTGCCCATGAGCGACCTCAGGGGGGACGCCGAGCACTTCTTCGAGGTGTCCGGAGAGCGCCGCTACACCCATGTGCGGCTGAACATGTTCCCCGACGGGGGCGTCGCCAGGCTGCGGGTGCACGGCGAGATCAGGCCCGACCTGTCGGTGTACGAGGGACTCGGCCTGGACCTGGCCGCGCTGGAGAACGGCGCGCTCGTCACCGCCTGCTCCAACGAGTTCTACTCCTCGCCCAACAACGCCATCTCCCCGGGCCTCGCCCGCCACCAGGCCGAGGGCTGGGAGACCGCCCGCCGCCGCGGCGGCGGCAACGACTGGCTGGTCATCCGTCTGGCGGGGCCCGGGATCGTCAGGCTCGCCGAGATCGACACCACCAACCTGGTGTTCAACGCTCCCGCCGAGGTCTCCGTCACCGGCAGCGCGGACGGCGTCACCTGGTTCCCGCTGCTGCCCAGGACCCGCCTGCTGCCCGATACCCGGCACCGCTTCCGCATCACCGACGCGCCCGAGGCCGCGTACGCCAGGGTGGACATCCACCCCGACGGCGGTCTCGCCAGGATCCGCCTGCACGGCTTCCTGGCCGAAGGCTGAGCACCCGGAGGTTCGTCCCGTGCCCGGCTGCCGGTACCGGCCGGAGCACGGAGATCCGTCTCGCCGGGACCCGGTGCCGAGCCCGCCAGGCCCGGCCGTCAGTACCAGATGGTGACCTCGGTGCCGGCCGGGACCGTCTGGCCGCCCGGCGGGGTCTGGGCCAGCACCCTGCCCTTGCCCAGGGTCCGCCTCAGCTTCACCGTGACCCCCGCGGCGCGCAGCTCGTCGCGCGCCGCCCTGAAGTCCTTGAAGACGATGTTCGGGATCACCACGACGTTGCCGCCGTCGCCGGGAGGCTGCTCGCCGTTGTTCTCCCAGGGCCAGTGCCACTCGCTGGCGCACTGCGAAAGGGTCAGCCGGACCACGGCGCCCTTGTCGACCTCGGCCTTGGGCTGGGGGTCCTGGGCGATGACCGTGCACGGCTGGGCGGCGTCGGTCTGCTCGACGAACTCGGGAGCGAATCCCGCCCCGCGCAGCACCCCGTCCGCCTGGTCGCGGGGCATGCCCCGGACATCCGGCATGACCAGGCCCGCGCTCACGACCAGATCGACCTTGCTGCCCTCCTTGACCGGGTTTCCCACGGCGGGGACGGTCCGCATCACCTGGTCACGCGGCACGGTCTCGCTGGGCTGCCTCCTGACCTTGCCGACGACCAGTGAGGCCTCCGCCAGCCTGCTCCTGGCCTGGGGTTCGGTCATGCCCACCACGTTGGGCACCGCGACCCGCTTGGGGCCGGCCGAGGCGATCAGGATCAGCTTGCTGCCCGGCTCGGCCTCGGTGCCCGCCACGGGATCGGTGCGGAGCACGTTGCCCTTGGGCACCTTCTCGTCGTGCTCTGCCTCGCCCTCCTCGACGGTGAAGCCGCGCTGTCTGGCCTCGCTGGTGGCGACCGTGATGTTCTTGCCCACCAGGGTGGAGGGCACCACGATGGTGGTGTTCTGCGAGAACAGCCAGCCGGTCACCCCCACCGCGATCACCATGACCACGGCCAGCGCGAGCAGGAACCAGCGGGCGCCGGACATCTTGCGCGTCGTGGAAACGGGCGGTGGCTGGTCGCCCACCGGGCCGGTGGGCAACTCGACGCGGGGCTGGATCAGCGTGTGGTTGGCCGGTGCGGGCGGTGCGGACGGTGCGGACGGTGCGGACACGACGGTCTCGTGGGCGTGTGGCGGCCCGACGGGGACGGACGGCACCGGGCCGCTCTCCCTGGGCAGCATCCGGTGCGCGTCGACGGCGGCGACCAGCAGCGCGGTGGCGTCCGCGGGACGGTTCGCGGGATCGCGGGCCGTCGCCCTGGCCACCAGGGTGTCGAGCAGCGGGGGAGAGCCGGGGAGCAGCGCGGAGGGTACCGGCACCGTGTCGTGTACGTGCCGGTAGGCCACCGACATCGGGGTGTCGCCCTCGTACGGCTGGCGGCCGGTCAGGAGCTCGAACAGCATGATGCCGGCCGCGTAGACGTCGCTGCGGGCGTCGGCGGCCCCCGAGGTGACCTGCTCGGGGGACATGTAGCCGATGGTGCCGATCATGACGCCGGTGCGCGTCTGGTTGGTCGCCTCGATCGCGCGGGCCAGGCCGAAGTCCACGACCTTGACCCGGCCGTCGTCGGCGAGCAGCACGTTCTCCGGTTTGACGTCCCGGTGGACCAGGCCCGACTGGTGGGCGGCGCCCAGCGCGGCGAGCACCGGGATCATGACTTCCAGTGCCTCGCGGGCGGGCAGCCTGCCACGGTCGCGGAGCACGTCGCGCAGGGTCCGGCCCGGCACGTACTCCATCGAGAGGTAGACGTTGTCGCCATCCGTGCCCTGGTCGAAGACGTGCACCACGTTGGGGTGCGACAGGCTCGCCACCGACTTGGCCTCGCCGATGAACCGCCGTACGAAGGCGGGGTCCTCGGCGAGCGAGCGGTGCATCACCTTCACGGCGACAGTGCGGTCGAGCCGGATGTCCAGGGCCAGATAGACGGTCGCCATTCCGCCCCGGGCGATCCGGGACTCAACGCGGTAACGCCCGTCGAGGAGTTTCCCGACCAGGGGGTCCGTAAGCGTCGTGTCCACGTGGCCGAGTTTACGGGCGATTTGACGCCGACAGGGTCCCTGAATCCCAAACCGATGCCGAGACGTGGTCGTTTTCTATCGATGAAGAGGGGAGGAGGCCTCCGCGTAGCGACGCCGGGGTATCCGCCCGGCCAGGCGCGCGGCCCGGCCCGCCGCGACGGCCGAGCGCATGGCCTGCGCCATCAGCTCCGGACGCTGCGCCCGGGTGACCGCGGTGGCCAGCAGAACCGCGTCACAGCCCAGCTCCATGGCCAGTGCCGCGTCGCTGGCCGTGCCGATCCCCGCGTCCAGGATCACCGGCACGCTCGCGAACTCCACGATCAGCTCGATGTTGTGCGGGTTGCGGATGCCGAGGCCGGAACCGATGGGCGCCCCCAGCGGCATCACCGCCGCGCAGCCCGCCTGCTCCAGCCTGCGTGCCAGCACGGGGTCGTCGCCGATGTAGGGCAGCACCACGAACCCGTCGGCGACCAGCCGCTCGGCGGCGTCGAAGGTCTCGATGGGGTCGGGCAGCAGGGTGCGCTCGTCGGCGATGACCTCAAGCTTCACCCAGTTCGTCTCCAGTGCCTCCCTGGCCAGCCTGGCGGTCAGCACGGCCTCCCCGGCGGTGAAGCAGCCCGCGGTGTTCGGCAGCACCCTGATGTCGCGCCGGCGCAGCACGTCGAGCACCGAGCCCCGCGCGGCCGGGTCGAGCCGCCGCATCGCGACGGTGGTCAGCTCGGTCCCCGAGGCGGCGAGCGCCGCATCCAGGATCTCCAGGGACGGGGCGCCCCCGGTGCCCATGATGAGACGGGAGGAGAACTTCTCGCCGCCGATGATCAGATCGTCCACCATGCCCCTCATCCTCCCTGAACCGCGGTGAGCACCTCGACCCTGTCGGCCTCCGCGAGCGCGGTGGCCTCCCAGGCGCCGCGCGAGACGACCTCGTCGTTCACCGCGACGGCCACCCCGCTCCGCATGCCGGTCAGCCGCTGCACGGCCTGCGCGACGGTCGCCCCGGTGGGCAACTCGTGCGCGGCGCCGTTGATGGTCACGTTCATGACAGCTCCTGCGGTGGGTGCTCCTGGAAGCGGAGGGGTGAGCAGATCGAGGAGAGCTCCGGGTCGGTCTCGCCCGAGCAGAGGTCGGCGGTGAGCGGGGCGAGCAGCACCCCGCCCCGGTGGTGCCCGGTGGCCATGTGCAGACCGGGCACGATCGTGGGACCGATCAGCGGCAGGTTGTCCGGGGTGCCGGGGCGCAGTCCCGCGGCGACCTCGGCCACCTCCAGCTCGGTCACGCCGGGAACGAGCTCCCGCGCGTCGCGCAGCAACTCCCACAGCCCACCGGCGGTGACACGGGTGTCGAAGCCCATCTCCTCCTGCGTGGCGCCGAGGACGACCTCGCCGTCGCCGCGTGGCACCAGGTAGACGTTCGAGCCGTGCACGACCCCGCGCACGCATCGCCGCAGGATCGGCACGGGGGAGCGCAGCCGCATGATCTGGCCCTTGACCGGCCGAACCGGGGGCAGCGCCTCGGGCGGCATCCCCGGCAGGGAGCCCGACCAGGCGCCGGCGGCGAGGATCACCTGCTCGGCCCCGACACTCTCGCCGGTCGCCAGCCGTACCCCGGTGACCGCTCCGGCGGCCGTGAGCAGCCCGGCCACGCGGGCGCGCACCAGGGTGCCGCCCGCCCGCTCCAGGGCGGTGAGGAGCGCGGTGGTGACCTTCCTGGGGTCCACCCAGGCGTCGCCGCCCGCCAGCAGGCCGCCGCGGACCGCGGGGGCCAGCATGGGTTCCAGACGGCGGCACTCGCGGCCGGTGAGCCGCTCGGCGGGCAACCCCAGCTTGGCGACGAAGGCGGCGAGATCGTCCAGCGCGGCCAGATCGTCCGAGCCGAAGGCGACGTCGAGGGTGCCGTCGGTGCGGTGGTCGAGGTCGTGCCCGCTCGCGTCCGCCAGTTCGGCGGCGAAGGCGGGCCAGCGTTCCAGGGAGGCCAGGCCCAGTCGCAGCAGCGGCTCCTCGGTGTAGGTGACCTCGCTGACCGGGGCCAGCATGCCCGCCGCCGCGTGCGAGGCGCCGGAGGCGGGCGCGGGGTCGGCCACCGCCACCCTCAGGCCCCGGCCGGCGGCACGCCAGGCCACCGACAGTCCGATCACCCCCCCGCCGACGACGAGGAGGTGGAAATGGTCCGCCATACGTACTCCGCTCCCTTCGCCGGCATGACCCGGATCAGGTTCGTGGCGGTCGAGGGCCCGCTCGCGGTCGCCTCCGGACCTCGCTCACCGGTGCCGTGCGGATCCGTTCCTCGCACACCACCTGGCTCGCGCCGGGTCCTTCGTCGCTCCGCGGCCCTCCTCTCAGCCCGGTGCGTTCCGGGCTCCCGCGCGTCTTCCCCCCAACCCTAAGGGGTCCGGCAACACGCTTAGAGCGTCAGATGTGAGGTAAATACCGTTTTCGTTATCAACGACCGTTGGTAGGAGTACGGTGCTGACGCTTATGGTCGGGAAGTGTGAATCATGTCGTGGTGGTAGGCGCCGGTCTGGCCGGCGTACGCAGCGTCGAGGCGTTACGGGCCCGCGGGTTCGGCGGCAGGATCACGCTGATCGGGGAGGAGCGGCACAGACCGTACGACCGTCCACCCCTGTCCAAGGGGGTGCTGCTCGGCGAGACCGACTCCACCGTCGTCGACTCCGACCTCGACGCGCTTGAGGTCGACTTCCGCGCGGGCGTCTCCGCGAAGGGGCTCCACCCCGGCGTGGTCGAGACCACCGAGGGCGAGCTGGCCTACGAGGGCCTGGTCATCGCCACCGGCGCGCGCCCGATCCGGCTGCGCGGGGACGGCTCACAGCACGTGGTGCGCACCATCGACGACGCGCTCCGGCTGCGTTCCCTGCTCGGCAGGGGGACGAGGGTCGCCGTGATCGGCGCGGGCTGGATCGGCGCCGAGGTGGCCACCGCCGCCCGCAAGGCGGGCTGCGCCGTGACCGTGATCGAGGCCGCCGACGTCCCGTTGTCCGCCGCGCTCGGCCAGGTCGGCGCGTACACCGCCGCCTGGTACGCGGAGGCCGGCGTCGACCTGCGCCTGGGCACCATGGTCGCCTCGGTCGACCAGGGGGGGCTCACCCTGGCCGACGGCTCCGCGGTCGAGGCCGACGTGGTCGTCACGGGCGTCGGCGTGCGGCCCGCGACCGAGTGGCTGGTCGGCTCCGGCATCCGGCTCGACAACGGCGTGGTCACCGACGAGCACCTGCGCACCTCGCTGCCCGGAGTGGTCGCCGTGGGCGACTGCGCGGCCTGGTGGTCGCGCCGCTACGGCGTGCGCCTCCGCGTCGAGCACTGGGACACCGCCCTGGGCGCCCCGGACGTGGCCGCGGCCACGCTCGTCGGCGACGTCGCCGTCTACGATCCGGTCCCCTACTTCTGGTCCGAGCAGTTCGGCCACATGGTCCAGTACGCCGGGTACCACGACGGCGCCCGCCTGATCCGGCGCGGCGACCCGGAGGCCGAGGGAAACACCAGGTGGGCGGTGTGCTGGGTGACCGAGGACGACCGGCTCGCCGCGGTCCTCTCGGTCAACCGCCCCCGCGACCTCGTCCAGGGGCGCCGCCTCATCGAGGGCGGACGGCGCCTCGACGTCAATCGCCTCGCCGACCCTGCGATAGCGTTGCGCGACTGTACGGTGGCGTAACCTCGCCGCCAGGTGTTTGGCGAAGGGCTCGATGTGGTAGTGGTGGATTCGTGACGCTTTCTGTTGCGCAGATCGACCGGGAGACCGACCAGTTGGTGGGCGAGTGGCTCACCCTGACCGAGGTTGCCAGAAGGCTCAACCTGAGCGCCGGTCGCGCCAAGCAACTTCTCAAGGACCGCAAGCTCATCGGAGTGCGCAGGGGCGGTGGCGAGCCACAGGTCCCCGCGGCCTTCCTCGCCGGCGCGGACGTCGTCAAGGGGCTGCCGGGCACTCTCACGGTGCTCCTCGACGCCGGATACGACGACGTCGAGTCGCTCCGCTGGCTTTTCACCCCCGACGACACGCTGCCGGGCTCGCCGGTCGACGCGATCGTGGCGGGCCGCCACACGGAAGTGAAGAGACGTGCCCAAGCCCTCGGTTTCTGACGCCCGTCTGTATCTGTGCACCGACGGACGGCGTGACCGGGGAGATCTCGCGGACTTCCTCGACGCCGCCCTGGCGGGCGGGGTCGACATCGTGCAGCTACGCGAGAAGGGTCTTGAGGCGCGCGAGGAGCTCGATCTCCTCGCCGTCTTCCGTGCGGCCTGCGACCGGCACGGCAAGCTCCTGGCCGTGAACGACAGGGCCGACATCGCCTACGCGATCCGCCCCGACGTGCTCCACCTCGGCCAGGGCGATCTGCCGGTGCCGATCGTGCGCGACATGCTCGGCGACGACATCCTCATCGGGCGTTCCACTCACGCCCCCGAGGAGGCGTCCGCCGCGGCGGTCGAGCCCGGCGTCGACTACTTCTGCTGTGGCCCGATCTGGCCGACGCCCACCAAGCCCGGCAGGCACGCTCCGGGCCCCGGCCTGCTCAGGCATGCCGCGGCCCTGGAGACCGAACGGCCCTGGTTCGGCATCGGCGGCATCGACCTCACCAACCTGGACGAGGTCGTCTCCCATGGGGTGCGCCGGGTCGTGGTGGTGCGGGCGATCACCGAGGCCGACGATCCCAAGGCGGCGGCGGAGGAGTTCAAGCGGAGGCTGGCGGCCTCCGTCTGAAGTCCTTCCGCCCGGCGGGAGCCTGTCTCCGGCTGGGCGGACGGGACGCCGAGCACGGCGCCGGCTCGTGCACCGGACCGGTGCGCGCCGGCCCGTGCGCGGGTCAGGCGCGCGGTTCAGGTGCGCCGGGAGGTGGCGGCCACCGCGAGGTCGGCCAGGGCCGCCCGGGCGTCGGGGCGGATCGGGGCGCCCTCCAGCGAATCGAGGGCGTTCTCCAGGTACTCCTTGATCAGGTCCTCACACGCCACGAGAGCCCCCGTCTCCTCGATGATCCGGCGCAGCCGGTCCACCCCGGCCTCGTCCAGATCCGGGTCGCCGAGCGTGGCGCGTACCACCTGTGCCTGGGAGGCCGAGGCGGCGGCGAGCGTGCGGGCGATGAGCATCGTCCGCTTGCCCTCGCGAAGATCGTCGCCGGCCGGTTTACCGGTCTCGTCCGGGTCGCCGAACACGCCGAGGATGTCGTCGCGAAGCTGGAAGGCGATGCCCACGGACCGCCCGTACTCCTCGCAGAGCCGGTCGATCCAGGGCTCCCTGCCCTGGGCGGCCAGCACCAGCCCGAGCCGGAGCGGCTGTTCCACGGAGTACTTGCCGCTCTTGAAGAGGGCGACCCGCAGCGCACTGTCGAAGGTGCCCTCGCCGTGCGCCTGCTCCAGCAGGTCGAGATACTGGCCGCACATCAGTTCGGTGCGCATGTCGTCGTGCACCTTCTGCGCCGCCGCCAGCGAGGCGGCCGGCAGGCCGCTGTTGCGCCACATCTCACCGGACCAGATGAGCATCAGGTTGCCCAGCAGAATGGCCGCACCCTCGCCGAACTGCTCGGCGGAGCCGTGCCAGCCCGCCTTTCTGTGCAGTTCCTCGAACCTGCGGTGTGCCGAGGGCATGCCCCGGCGCAGGTCGCTGGCGTCCATCACGTCATCGTGCACCAGGGCGCTTGCCTGGAGCAGCTCAAGGGAGGCGGCCGCGGAGAAGAGCGCGGGGTCGTCGCCTCCGCCCGCACCATGCCAGCCCCAGTAGCAGAAGGCGGGGCGCAGCCGCTTGCCGCCCGCGAGGAAGTCCTCGGCAGCGGAGACAAGAGGGGCCAGCTCTGGAGCACTGACCTGCGGACGCTGCTGTTCGACGAACCGCCGGAGAGCGTGGTCCACCTCGGACCGGATCATGTCCAGCGCGGTTGCAGAAGTGATCATCGAATACCTCCGGTATGGAGACCCTGGGCTTCAGCTCTGGGGAGGAAACGCGGTGCGGTGCCGCACGCCCTGGCACCGTGTCCGGCGGTGATGACACCCAGACCACCGTACGCATGGTCGACACGGGCCTTCCCGCCGGGGCGGCGGAGCGGCGGAACGGTTGCGGGGCCGGTGCGAGACACGACACCTCCGGGTTTCTCGCGACTGGTCATGAGTCAGGAAACCCAATCTATGAAAGTTGGGATCCCCCGGCTTCGGCGGCAGGAGGAGGTCAAGTAATGAGATTAACGGTCCAAGGGGATATTTCGATCTAGAAGAACGGTTGTTTCGCGTGGAGATCGTCCTGTAGGCGGCCGTGATCTGATCGGGCATCCGAGCGGCCGGGCCAGTATCCTTGCCCCATGGCTCTGGGTCGCCCGTCCGTTCTTCCAGATCGTGTCGCCACCGTCCGCGAACTCCTCGCCGCCGGTGCCCACTCGTTCTCCTTCGAGTTCTCCCCTCCGAAGACCGACGAGGGAGAGCGCCATCTCTGGCGTGCCGTCCGCGAGCTGGAGGCGCTGCACCCCACCTTCGTCTCCGTCACCTACGGTGCCGGAGGCAGCACCCGCGACCGCACCGTCGACATCGTCGAGCGGATCGCCCACGAGACCACGCTGACCCCGGTCGCCCACTTCACGGCCGTCAACCACTCCATCCGCGAGCTGCGCCACCTGGTCGGCCGGTTCGCCGGGGCGGGCGTCCGCAACATCCTCGCCGTGCGGGGCGACCCGCCGGGCGACGTGACGGGCGAGTGGGTGCGCCACCCCGAGGGCGTCCTGTACGCCGAGGAACTGGTCAGGCTCATCCGCCAGTCCGGCGACTTCTGCGTGGGCGTGGCCGCCTTCCCCTACAAGCACCCCAGGTCGCGCTCGATCGAGTCCGACACCGAGTACTTCGTACGCAAGTGCCGGGCGGGCGCCGACTACGCGATCACCCAGATGTTCTTCCGCGCGGACGACTACCTGCGGCTCCGTGACCGGGTGGCGGCCAGCGGCTGTGACACGCCGATCATCCCCGGCATCATGCCCGTCACGCAGATGAGCACCATCGCCAGGTCGGAGCAGCTCTCCGGCGCGCCGTTCCCGCCCGAGGTGGCCGAGAGGTTCGCGGCCGTCGCCGACGATCCGGCCGCCGTGCGCAGCCTGGGCATCGAGCTGGCCGCCGAGCTCTGCCAGACCCTGCTCGACGAGGGCGCGCCCGGCATCCACTTCATCACCTTCAACCGCTCCAGCGCGACCCGCGAGGTCTTCCAGGCGCTCGACCACACGCCGAGGGCCCCTTCGCTGGGGGGCTGAGCGAGAGGGGCACCCGCTGGGCGGCTCAGCCGTCCAGCGGGAGGACCGCCCCGAGGATCGCGTAGCGCTCGTGCCCGCCGGGGAAGACGAACTGCGTGAGCAGGTCCACGAAGCCGATGCTCCGGTAGAGGTGCCGGGCCGCGGTGGGCCGGTCGCGGGTGGACAGCACGGCGGTGCGCTCCAGGCGGCCCGCGCAGATGCCCATGATCATCGACCGTCCGATGCCCTTGCCCTGGTAGTCGGGGTGGACGTGGATCTCGGCGAGCTCCAGCGCGTCGCCCAGCCAGCCGCGGGCGCTGCCCTCGCCGTGCTTCTCGGCGAGGGCCCGCCGGACCACGTCGTGCCACCACTGGCCGGAAACCCCGTGGAAACCGTAGGCGATCCCCACCGGGGTGCCGTCGGAGAGTTCGGCGAACAGGCAGGTGAAGGCCGGGTTGGTGGCGTGGTTTCCCATGATCGCCTTGCGACCGGCGATCTGGTCGGCGGGCGGGTTCATCGCCTTGGTGTAGACGTCAAGGACCGCGTCCAACCGGAGCGTGAACTCGTCGGGGCCGATCCGTCGCAGTCCGATCACGCGTCGCACCCTAGCAGGGAGGACATGACGCGGGTCAGCGCCGGTGGCGGGAGCGCCGTGCCGTGCTCACCGCCGGATCGCGGTCATTCGACCTCGACGGGGACCCCGCCGGTGATGCGGACGAGCTCGTCGAAGGAGGTCGGGAAGACGGTGTGCGGGTGGCCGGCGGCGGCCCAGACGACGTCGTACTTGTCCAGCCAGGTGTCGACCAGCGTCCGGACCGGGGCGGGGTGGCCGATCGGGGCGACGCCGCCGATGACCTGGCCGGTGGCCGCCCGCACGAAGGCGGGATCGGCGCGCTTCACCTTCGCCACACCGGCCGTCCTGGCGATCAGGTCGGTGTCGACCCGGTGGGCGCCGCTGGTCAGAACCAGGAGCGGCTCGCCGTCGGCATCGAATATCAGGCTGTTGGCGATGGCGCCGACCTCGCAGCCGAGCTGCGCGGCGGCGCTGGCGGCGGTCGGGGTGGCCTCGGCGAAGGTGACGATCTCGCCGGGGACGCCGTGCTCACGGAGCACGGTGGCGACTTTCTCAACGTTCGGATGCAACTTTTCTGGCACCTGGCCACTCTAAACGGGTTGACCGTTGATTTCCGCTTCATAACCGGTCACTTGCACGGGGAACCCGTGCGCTATGGTCCCTTGACCTGATCCATAGTGATATGAGGAGTTGATGGAAAGTGGGGGTTGGACAGCGGCTGGGAGCGGCCGCGCTGATGACGGCGGGGGCCGTGCTCCTCTCTTCCGCGGGCGTCACCCTTTCCGCGGGCGTCGCCGAGGCACGGGCCGCGGTCTCGGCCGCGCCGGCCGTCGCGACGAGGACCGAGGCGTCCCGGTTCGTCGCACCGGGCAAGACGCTCAGGCTCGGCGCGAAGGGCGCCACGGTGAAGGTGCTCCAGGAGAGGCTGGCCGAGCTCGGCTACGCCCCGGGCAGGATCGACGGCCGCTACGGCGGTGCGACCCTGACCGCGATCTGGGCCTTCCAGAAGGTCAACGGCATCTCGCCGACCAGCACCGTGGCGCGCAGGACCTGGCAGGCCCTGGAGAGTCCGCTGGCGCCGAAGGTGCTCGTCCCCGGGGGTAAGCCGACCCGGGTGGAGGTGAACCTCACCACCCAGGTGATGGTCCTCTACGTCAACGGCGCGGTGCGGCTGATCAGCCACACCTCCTCGGGCAGTGGGATCGCCTACTGCGAGACGGCCACCTGGGAGGGCAAGACCCAGCGGTTCTGCGGCGACGCCCGCACGCCGACGGGCGACTACAAGACCACCTGGCGCAGGGACGGCTGGCACAAGTCCTACCTGGGCCAGCTCTACAACCCGATCTTCTTCAACGGCGGCATCGCCTTCCACGGCGCGCTGTCGGTGCCGCTGGCACCCGCCTCCCACGGCTGTGTCCGGCTGCCGATGCACGTGGCGGAGGTCCTTCCCGGCCTGCTCGGCACCGGGGTGCCGGTGCATGTCCGAGGCAGGTTCGCCCGGTAGCGCGGCGGAGCGGGCGAACCGGCGGGCGGATCGGCGCTCGGCGAGCGGAGGCCCGGGGAGACGGAGATCTCCCGGGGCCTCCGTCATGTCTGTCATATCAGAAGATCGAACTTTTGTTCGCTGTTTTACTTGACAGTATTAGTGGTCGAATTTATGTTCGATGTAATGACGCGGGGCTCGCAGCCCGTGTCCAGGGTGGTCGGCCGGATCCACGTCGTCGGAGGAGACGATCGGGCCCAGGTCGGGGCGGGCGGGGAGAGGGGAAGCTCCTCGTCCGGCCGCCCGGTGGATTTGTCGGTGGGGTCTGCGAATGTTGACACCGCCGGTGAAAACGCCGGGAGCCGCTTGTGACCAAGGAGGCTGACGCACATGACCCCTCGGCTCGGCGATTCCGGTGGGCCCCGACTGTCCCCCACGGTGCGGGCGCACCTCACAGACGCGCGCGACTGTCTCGAAGAGGCCGCCGCCGCCCGGACCTCCGCCGCTCGTTACGTCGCGGCCCACCTCGCGGCGCTCAGGGCGGCCGCCGCCGTCCTGGCCGCGCGCCCCCGTCCCATGCAGGGCCGCAGGCGCAGGCTGCGCAGTGCCTGGGAGTTGCTCCCCGAGGCCGAGCCCCGGCTGGCCGAGTGGGCGCCCTACTTCGAGACGAGCGCGGCCAAGCGGGCCGCCGCCGAGGCGGGGCTGACCCGCACGGTGTCGTCGCGAGACGCCGAGGAGCTCATCTCCGAGGCGGAGCGCTTCGTCATCGAGGTCGAGAACCTGCTCGGGGTGCCGGCGCAACCCGTGCTCCCGGGCCACGTCCCGCTGGCGGGTTAGGTCCCCTCCGGCGGATCTCGCCGTGGCGAGGTTGGTCAGACGGTTGGTTCAGACGGTTGGTTCAGACGGTGTCGCGGCATGCCTTGATGACCGGCGGCGGTGACCGGCGACGACGCGGCGGGGCGCCGTCCGACCGGCCGTGGCGGGCAGGCCCCGAGGCGGTCTACGCCGCGGAGGAGTTCTCCTGGACGGCGCGGTGGCGCAGCAGGAGCATGGCGGCGTCGTCGCCCAGCGGTCTGCCCACGTGGTGGAGCAGGTCCGCGCGCAGAGCGTCCAGCGACCCCTGAGGGTCGTCCTCACCGTCCAGCAGGTGCGCCCGCTCCGGCAGCGGGTAGAACTCGCCGAACCCGTTGCGCGCCTCGATGACCCCGTCGGTGTAGAAGAGGACCTGGTCCCCCGGCTCGAAAGGGATGTGGTGCGGCTGCGGCTTGCTGGCCTGTAGTGCGCTCATGCCCAGCGGCAGGGCCTCGTCCGGCGGGTCGGCGAACCAGATCGTGCCCTCGGCGTCCAGCACCATGGGCGGGGGGTGGCCGCAGTTGATGACGGCGATGGTGGAACCGCCGCGGATCTCGGCCAGTACGGCGGTCACGAACTGCTCGCCGGACAACTCGCGGGTCAGTGCCTTCTCCAGCCGGGCCACGACGCCCTGGAGCTTCTTCTCGTCGTGGGCCGCCTCGCGGAAGGCGCCGAGCACCACGGCCGCGGTCTCCACGGCCTCCAGGCCCTTGCCCTGCACGTCTCCCACGATGATCCGGACCCCGTGCGGGGTGGTGACGACCTCGTACAGGTCACCGCCGATTCTGGCCTCGGCCGTGGCGGAGGTGTACGAGACGGCCACGCCTATGCCGGGACCGGCGCGGCGGGGCACAGGGCGCAGCAGCACCCGCTGGGCGGCCTCGGCCACCGAGCGCACGTCGGCGAGCTGGCGCTCGTGGCGCAGCCGCCCGGCGCTGGCCAGCACGCTGGCCACGGTGACGCCGAGGATGGCGAACATGGTGATGTTGGTACGCGGCGTCCAGAGGATGTCGTTGTAGAGGCCGAGCGCGACGCACAGCATCAGGGCGACGACGCCGATCACGGTGGTGCGGGCCAGGCCGCAGGCCACACTGGCGAAGGCCGGGCCGAGGGCGAGCAGCGGGAGGAGGCCGGACGTGGGGCCCGAGCCGAAGTCGATCACGGCCACCACGGCCATGACGACGAACGGCAGCAGCTTCAGGGTGTCCTGGGTCCTGGTGGTGCCGATCGATGCCAGCAACCGCAGGAAGGTGCGCGTCCTGGTCGATCCCAGCGACACCATGACCGAGTGGAGACGGCTTTTTGAGCGCGGTCGAGAGTGATCGAGCCGATCATCTCCCGAAGTCATGTCCACCGTGTCTCGCCAATCGAATGTTTGCCTTTTCCTACCACAGTGGCCGTGGGCCGGGGCGGAATGAAGCTAACGTTCTGCTGAGAGCAAGATTTTTAGAGCGGGGTGGGCACGCCGGTTCCGGCGCACCCACGACCGGTCAGACGGTCAGAAGGACTCGACGGCGCGGCGCGCCTCGGGGTCCAGGACGCCCCAGCCGATGAGCTCCTCGGTGAGCTCGCTGGGGGACTTGTCGTAGATCACGGCAAGGGAGCGGAGGTCCTCCTGGCGGATGGACAGCACCTTGCCGTTGTAGTCACCACGCTGGCTCTGGATGGTGGCCGCGTAGCGGGCAAGCGCGCCGGCCTTCTCCTTGGGGAGCTGGGCAAGGCGCTCAAGGTCGATCACAAGTTTCGGTGTCGGGCCCAGAGGACTGGGAGCAGCCCCTCCGGGCAGCAACTCCGAGACCGGCACCCCGTAGAAATCAGCCAGCTCGGCAAGCTTCTGCACGGTGACGGCACGGTCGCCACGCTCATAGGAGCCCACGACGACCGCCTTCCAGCGCCCGCGGGACTTCTCTTCGACTCCGTGCAGGGACAGGCCCTGCTGGGTGCGAATGGCGCGGAGTCGTGCACCCAGCGATTTGGCGTACTCAGACGGCATGGTGTGGCCCCCCGGCTCTGTATGTACTGCTCTCAACTTGATTGTGCTACCTCGCAACTTATGCCCCGGTCACCGGGTTGGCGCCCGGGGTAGGCGTCTTCGGTGACCGGTGCGTCAGGGTTCACCCGATAACGCCACGAGGTGTGGTTACGGACAGTGACGGTAAAGCTGTGGGCGCCTAAGGTCAAGCTGATTGGAAAAAAGATGTCGAATCCGGTCCGATGTGGTCCGCCTCAAACGCGGTAGTTGTCCTACCGTGCATCGCGAAACCTCTAGTTTTTACGGGATTTTCGCCGGATGCTGGCTTCTTCTGGGGGATTCGGGGCAACATCATCTTCGGGTGCGGCGACCAGAGTATGATCTTCGACAAGGTGGCCGGGAGGAATACCCGGTGCGACGGTCCCGTCCGGCCGGAGGTGTGGATCGGCGTTTCGTGGCGGCGGTCCGCCCGGCTCCCGGAAGGGCTCAGCCGCCGTCGCGTTCCAGCGGGCAGCTCATGCAGCGCGGGCCGCCCCGGCCCCTGCCGAGTTCGCTGCCCCGGATCGTGATGACCTCGATCCCGTTGCGGCGCAGGTGGTTGTTGGTGGTGGTGTTGCGCTCGTAGGCCACGACCACGCCGGGTCGCAGGGCCAGCACGTTGCAGCCGTCGTCCCACTGCTCCCGTTCGGAGGCGTACACGTCCTGTGTCGCGCTGAGGACCTTGATGTCGTCCAGGCCGATCGCCCGCGCGATGGCTCTGTGCATGTCCTCGGGGGGATGGTCGGTGATCTTGAGTTCCTTCTCGTTGTCGCCGGGCTCGACGGTGTAGGAGGGCAGCATGCCCAGCCCCGCGAACTTGGTGAACACCCCGACGTCCACGTTGGTCATGACCGTGTCCAGATGCATGAAGGCCCGCGCCTTCGGCATGTCCAGCGCGACGATCCTCGTCGCGGCGCCCTTCGCGAACAGGCTCCGCGCGAGCATCTCGACAGCCTGCGGCTGGGTGCGCTCGCTGATCCCCACCAGCACCGCGCCCTGGCCGATGACGAGTACGTCGCCGCCCTCGATGGTGGCCGGAGCCGCGGGGATGCCGGGCATCCAGACGTGGTAGCCGCCCTCCTCGGGCCGGTCGTAGCCGGAGGCGAAGGCGGGGTGGTAGCGGTAGATCGCCTCCATGTTGACCGTCTCGCGGCGGCGGGCCTTCTTTCTCATCGCGTTGATCGAGACGCCGCCGTAGATCCAGCAGGAGGTGTCGCGGGTGAACAGGTGGTTGGGCAGCGGGGGCAGGACGAAGTCGTCCGGCCTGAGCGTGTGGAAGGCGAGGCTCTTGGGATCGGTGCCCATGTCCACCAGTTCGCGCTTGGTGATGCCGCCGGTGAGATAGCGCTGAAGCATCGTGGAGTCCATCGAGTCCAGCGCGTTGCGGATGGCGTCGACGGCCATCGGGCCGAAGTAGCGCTCGTCGGCGATGCCGTCCAGGATGTGCTTGCGCGCCTGGGGGATCTCGACGGTCTCATGGAGCAGGTCGGAGAGCATGTGGACGGTGACTCCCTGGTCGACCAGGAGTCTCTGCCACTCCTCGTGCTCCTCCACGGCGCGCTGCACCCACAGCACGTCGTCGAAGAGGAAGTCGTCCTTGTTCGACGGCGTGAGCCGTTTCAGGGCGAGTTCGGGCCGATGCAGCAGGACCTGGTGGAGCCGGCCGACCTCGGAGTCGACGTGAAAGGCCATTTCTCTTCCTTCGCGGCTGGTGACGAGAGAGTCGGGAGGGCGGCGCCCCGGACCCCGTGGGCGCGCTCGCCATACCTCGCGTTGGTACGGACCTAAAGCGCATACCCGCCAGAACCATGGGAAGTCAGTGAAGATCACGATATTTATTCACTTTTGGGAAGATCGCTGGGGCGGGTGTCCGGCGTCCGCCGAGGTGGGGCCGGTCAGGGTCCGGTCAGGGCGAGCCGTCGAGCGGCTGGTAACGTAAGAGTGCTGACTTCCTTTAAGACCCGTCCCGTGAGGCGGGAAAGGTGGTGTTACTCCTTGACCGATGCCATTTCGCATGCGCTGAGCGGTGCGCGCGCCGTTCTTGAGCAGCCCGATATCAACCGGGCCCTGGTCCGCATCTCCCACGAGATCCTTGAACGGACCAAGGGCGGCGAGAACGTCGTCCTGCTGGGCATCCCCACGCGCGGTGTCCACCTGGCCCGCCGCCTGGCCGCCCACATCAAGCAGTTCGAGGGCCGTTCCGTGCCCGTCGGCTCCCTCGACGTCACGATGTACCGAGACGACCTGCGCCTGCGTCCCGCCCGCGCGCTGGGCCGCACCGAACTGCCCGCCGACGGTATCGACGGCAGGACCGTCGTCCTCGTCGACGACGTCCTCTACTCCGGCCGCACGGTCCGTGCCGCGCTCGACGCGCTCAACGACCTGGGCCGCCCGCAGGCCGTGCAACTCGCCACCCTGGTCGACCGCGGCCACCGCGAGCTGCCCATCCGCCCCGACTACGTGGGCAAGAACCTGCCGACCTCCAAGTCCGAGAGCGTCAAGGTCTACCTGGAGGAGAACGACGGCCGCGACGCGGTCCTGCTGCTGAAGGAGGACGGCCGGTGAAGCGGCACCTGATCTCGGCGGCCGATCTGACCCGTGACGACGCCCTGCTCATCCTGGACACCGCGGACGAGCTGGCGAAGATCTCGGAACGTTCCATCAAGAAGCTCCCCACCCTGCGGGGCCGCACCGTGGTGAACCTCTTCTTCGAGGACTCCACCCGGACCAGGATCTCCTTCGAGGCCGCGGCCAAGCGCCTGTCGGCGGACGTCATCAACTTCTCCGCCAAGGGCTCCAGCGTCTCCAAGGGCGAGTCGCTCAAGGACACCGCGCTCACCCTGGAGGCGATGGGCGCCGACGCCGTCGTCATCCGGCACGGCGCCTCGGGCGCCCCGTACCGGCTGGCCGGCTGGGTGCGCGGCAGCGTCGTCAACGCCGGTGACGGCACCCACGAGCACCCCACCCAGGCCCTGCTCGACGCCTTCACCATGCGCCGCCGCCTGGGCTCGCTGGACGGCAGGAAGGTCACCATCGTCGGTGACGTGCTGCACAGCAGGGTGGCCCGCTCCAACGTGCTGCTGCTGGCCACCCTCGGCGCCGAGGTGACCCTGGTCGCCCCGCCGACCCTGTTCCCGGTCAACGTCGACTCCTGGCCGTGCGAGGTCTCCTACGACCTCGACGCGATGCTGCCCAAGTCCGACGTGGTGATGATGCTGCGCGTGCAGCGCGAGCGGATGAACGCGGCGTTCTTCCCCACCGAGCGGGAGTACAGCCGCCGCTACGGGCTCGACCGCGAGCGCGTCGCCAGGATGCCCGACCACGCCATCGTGATGCACCCCGGCCCGATGAACCGGGGGATGGAGATCGCGGCCGAGGTGGCCGACTCGCCGCGCTCGACGATCGTCGAGCAGGTCGCCAACGGGGTGACCGCACGCATGGCCGTTCTGTACCTGCTGCTTGGCGGCGCCGACCTCGGGGGAGAGATCTGATGAACGACCGCATCGGGGCCACGCGTGACGGCATCGTCATCAGGGGCGCCAGGATCCTCGGCGGAGAGCCCGTCGACATCCTGATCCGCGACGGTCTCCTGGTGGAGATCGGCCAGGGGCTGAGCGACGGCGGGACCGTCGAGGCCGTCGAGGCTGAGGGGTTGATCGCCCTGCCCGGCCTGGTGGACCTGCACACCCACCTGCGCGAGCCGGGACGTGAGGACGCGGAGACCGTCACCACGGGCACCCGCGCCGCCGCCCTCGGCGGCTACACCGCCGTGCACGCCATGGCCAACACCGACCCGGTCGCCGACACCGCAGGCGTTGTCGAGCAGGTCTGGCGCCTGGGCCAGGAGGCGGGCTACTGCGACGTGCAGCCCGTCGGAGCCGTCACGGTCGGCCTGGGCGGCGAGCACCTGGCCGAACTCGGCGCGATGGCCGACTCGGCGGCCCGGGTCCGGGTCTTCTCCGACGACGGCAAGTGCGTCTCCGACGCGGTGCTCATGCGCCGCGCGCTGGAGTACGTCAAGGCCTTTGACGGCGTCGTGGCCCAGCACGCCCAGGAGCCGCGGCTGACCGAGGGCGCGCAGATGAACGAGGGCGCGGTCTCCGGCAGGCTGGGCCTGACCGGATGGCCCGCGGTCGCCGAGGAGGCGATCATCTCCCGCGACTGCCTGCTGGCCGCGCACGTCGGCTCGCGCCTGCACATCTGCCACGTCTCCACGGCGGGCTCGGTGGAGCTCATCCGCTGGGCCAAGTCCAAAGGCTGGGACGTCACCGCCGAGGTGACCCCGCACCACCTGCTGCTGACCGACGACCTCGTCGAGGACTCCCCGGTCGGCTCCTACAACCCGATCTACAAGGTGAACCCGCCGCTGCGCACCCGCGCCGACGTCGAGGCGCTGCGCGCGGCTCTGGCCGACGGCACGATCGACTGCGTGGCCACCGACCACGCCCCGCACCCGGTCGAGGACAAGGAGACCGAGTGGGCCGCCGCCGCCATGGGCATGATCGGCTTGGAGACGGCGCTCGCGGTGGTCCAGGAGGCGATGGTGGAGACGGGGCTGCTCGACTGGGCCGGTGTCGCCGAGCGCATGTCCTGCGCCCCGGCCAGGATCGGCAGGCTTCGAGGGCACGGGCAGCCGATCGAGGTCGGCGCGCCGGCCAACCTCACCCTCTACGACCCGGCGGTGCGCGCCGCGGTCGACCCGGCGGGCTACGCTTCCAAGAGCCGCAACACCCCCTACCAGGGCCTTACCCTGCCCGGCCGTGTCGTGGCGACCTTCCTGCGCGGCAGGCCGACGGTCCTGGACGGGAAGCTCACGTGAGGACTCCTCGCCTTCGCGCGCCGGGCGTCGGATACCTTCGCCTTCCCGCACCGGGACGTGGGGGCGTCCCGCTCGGTGCGGCGACGGCGAATCGATGTGCCAGATATTTCATACTTTGCGGAGCTGGAGCCGAGATGATCGGGGTGTGTGAGTGACCGCAGTGCTAGTGCTGGAAGATGGACGTGTCTTCCACGGGACCCCCTACGGCGCCGAGGGCGAGACCTTCGGCGAGATGGTCTTCAACACGGGGATGACCGGCTACCAGGAGACGCTGACCGATCCGTCGTACCACCGCCAGATCGTCGCGATGACCGCGCCGCACATCGGGAACACCGGGGTCAACGACGAGGATCCGGAGTCCTCGCGGGTGTGGGTGGCCGGTTACGTGGTCCGCGAGCCGGCCCGGGTGGCCTCCAACTGGCGCTCCAACCGTTCCCTGGACGACTACCTCAGGGAGCAGGGCGTCGTCGGCATCGCCATTCCCGGCACCCGCGCCCTGACCCGTCACCTGCGGGAGCGGGGAGCGATGCGGGCCGGGGTCTTCTCCGGCAAGGCTCTGGCGCCGGTCGAGGAGCTGCTGGAGCGGGTGCTGGGCAGCCCCCTGATGGAGGGCGCCGACCTGGCGGGGGAGGTCTCCACCGCCAAGCCGTACGTGGTGCCCGCGATCGGCGCGCGGCGGTTCACCGTGGCCGCGGTCGACCTCGGGATCAAGGCGATGACGCCGCACCGGATGGCCGAGCGCGGCTGCGAGGTGCACGTGCTGCCGGCCTCGGCCACCACGGAGGAGATCCTCGCGCTCGGTCCGGACGGGGTGTTCTTCTCCAACGGCCCCGGCGACCCCGCCACCGCCGACGGACCGGTCAAGGCGCTTCGCGGGGTCCTCGACGCGGGTGTCCCGTTCTTCGGCATCTGCTTCGGAAACCAGCTCTTCGGGCGTGCCCTGGGGCTGGGCACCTACAAGCTGCGTTACGGCCATCGAGGTGTCAACCAGCCGGTACAGCACCGGGGAACCGGCAAGGTGGAGATCTCCGCGCACAATCACGGTTTCGCGGTGCGGGCACCGCTGGAGGGCGTGTTCGACACGCCGTACGGCCCGGCGGAGGTCAGCCACGTCAACCTCAACGACGACTGCGTCGAGGGGCTGCGGCTGCTGGACCGCCCGGCCTTCAGCGTCCAGTACCACCCGGAGGCCGCGGCCGGCCCGCACGACTCCGCAAGCCTGTTCGACGACTTCTGCGCGTTGATGGCGGGAGAGCGGGGAACGGTCAACGGGGCGATCACAAGTACGGAGCGGTTCGGGGAACGAGCGGGCGGAGTGGCGGACGAGGGACGAGTCCTCCGCGGAGCCGGCGAGGAGCCGGACGCGACCATGGGAACGGAGCGAATCGGGGAACTTCGGTGCTGATAACCTGACTAGTCAAGTC